>CAURFY010000241.1:0-4774 GCA_963524115.1 uncultured Bacillus sp. | reverse complement strand
CTTGTTAAGAGCGATTGACTATCATAATGAAAATGAACGAATTGGAAAAACATTCAACTTATTCCCAAGAATCTGGAAGGCAATCGGTGAGATGGCTTCAACCGGAAGTTATGATGCCTACCGCGAAAAAATTAGTGAGCAAGAAGTTCAAAATCCAATTACAATTCGTCACTTAACCAGTTTGAAGAAAGCTAATCCTTCATTCTCTGCCAACGATGTGGATATTCGCGTAGGAGAACATGACCTACCATTCATCATTGCATCAATGTCTTTTGGTTCCCAAAATGAAATTGCCTTCCGTGCTTATGCAGAAGGAGCCAATCGTTTGAATATGGTGAGCTTAAACGGTGAGGGTGGAGAAATTAAGGATATGCTCGGAAAATATCCTAAAACCCGTGGTCAACAAGTTGCTTCCGGCCGTTTTGGAGTTAACGCAGAACTTTTAAACTCTTCTAACTTACTTGAAATTAAAATTGGTCAAGGGGCAAAACCTGGAGAAGGTGGACATTTACCTGGTTCGAAAGTAACAGCCAAAATTGCTGAAGCCAGAAATGCCACGATTGGTTCGGACTTAATCTCTCCTTCCAATAACCATGATATTTATTCGATTGAAGATTTAGCTCAAATGATTCATGAGTTAAAAACTGCCAACGATAAAGCGAAAGTGGCTGTTAAAGTTCCAGTTGTTCCTAATATCGGAACTATTGCTGTTGGAATCGCCAAGGCTGGCGCCGATATTATCACCCTAAGTGGTTTCGACGGTGGAACGGGGGCTGCAAGAATCCATGCCCTTCAACACGTTGGTTTACCAGTAGAAATTGGCGTTAAAGCAGCTCACAATGCATTGTTAGAAGCAGGCCTTCGTCAGCATGTTGAAATTTGGGCAGATGGTGGAATTAAGAGTGCACAGGACGTATTAAAGGTCATGTTGCTTGGTGCAAACCGCATTGGTTTCGGAACCCTCTCCATGATTGCCATTGGTTGTACAACTTGTCGCGGTTGTCACTTAGACACTTGTCATGTTGGAATTGCCACTCAAATTGAAACAGAAGCACAAGCTCAGGCTCACGGGCTTCGTCGATTTGTGCCAAGACAATCAGAATTAGCCGTCCAAGGTATTGTTAATTTGTTCACTGCCTTTGGTAATGAACTTAAACAATTAGCAGCTTCAATCGGAATTAGAAATTTACAAGATGCCGTTGGTCGTTCTGACTTACTAGAACAGTCTAAAGGGACTGATCAATTGGATCTTACTTACTTATTAAAAGCAATTGATATTAGCCAGCTTAGCGCTAAAGAAGCGATTGCATCAATTGAGTCCTCTCAACTTCAAGTGGCGGTTGGTGCAGAATACTTGGATGCAGTGGAAGCAGATCTTCAACATTCTCGTGAATTTAATAATGTAAGCTCTGAACAGCGCGTTCTTGGTAGTCGTGTTGCCTGCCATCGTGTCCGCGGTCGCTTAGATGGATCTTATCATCAATTACCACCAGTTCACCTCCAGTACAAAGGATCCATTCCTGGTAATGGCCTTGGAGCATACAACTGTGATGGTATTAATATCGAAATCAGCGGAGGTGCCCAAGATGGCATCGGTAAAACGTCTTTCGGTGGTAGCATTCAGATCTTTAAATCAAAGGGAAAAGACGGAAAATTCTATAACGGCTCTGTTGGAAAAGGTTTTGGTTATGGAGCTCAACAAGGTTTGCTAGTCGCTCAAGGTGATGCTGATGCGCGTGCCGGAATCAGATTATCCGGTGCAGATATCATTATTGGTGGACAATTGAAAAAACCAATTTCGAATAAAGAAAATGGTAATATTGGTACTAACGCCAATATCAAAGGCTTTGCTTTTGAATATATGACAAACGGAAGAGCGCTTGTTCTTGGTGATCCAGGACCTTGGATCTGTGCAGGGATGACAGGTGGAGTTGTATACCTCCGTCACCAGCCAGACCTAGGATTAACAAAAGAAGCCCTACAGCGTAGAATCGCTAAGGGTGCTAAAGTATCCGTATTCCCATTATCCGCAAAAGGAATAAATGATGTGAATGAATTACTTGGCAAATATGTTCAGGCCTTAAAACAGCAAGGTCAGACTGAAGAAGCAGCAACCTTAGAGCTTCTATTAGAAAACCCTGAAGAAAACTTTGTTCAAGTTGTTCCAATTAAAGAACAAGCTGATCCATCTGTATCTACAGAGTGATTATTTAATCGTTGCACGACGCCCGCAGACATGCGGGCGTTTTTTAATTTCTATTATTATATTTATTATTTTAAAAAAATCCCTTGAACTTCATTATTAATCATTGTATAGTACATAATTGTTTGGTTAAAAGAAAACCGTAAACAGGAATGAAAATTCTCCTTTGTTTAATTGAAAAATGTTTTTTTAGAAAGGATACTACTATGAAGCTTGGTGCCCGCATATTTAAAACGGGAATCGCAATTATACTTGCACTATTTATCGCAAATCTACTTAATTTCTCTTCCCCTGTTTTTGCTGGAATTGCTGCGATTTTTGCTATCCAGCCTACTATTTATCGTTCTTATTTATCAATCATTGAACAAATTCAAGGAAACTTGGTAGGAGCACTCTTAGCTATCGTCTTTGTTTTATTATTTGGAAATAATATTTTTATTATTGGTCTAGCAGCGATCATCGTCATCACGATTAATTTGAAGTTAAAAATTGATAAAACCATCGGGCTCTCCCTCGTGACATTATTAGCGATAATGGAAACACCTGGAAACCAATTTATTCAATTTGCCATCATTCGCTTTTCAACGATTATGCTTGGTGTCCTCTCTGCATTTATTGTAAACTTAGTATTTTTGCCACCAAAATATGAAAATAAGCTTTACAATAAAATTACCGACCTTAACGATGAAATAATTCGGTGGATTCGCCATAGCATTCGTCATGCTTCTGAACATCGCTTACTAAAACATGATATTGAAACTATAAAAGATGAAATGATTAAACTTGATCAACTATATTACATGTATAAGGAAGAACGGAATTATTTTAAAAAGGCTGGTTTAGTAAAATCACGAAAGTTAGTTGTCTATCGACAGATGGTTTCCACTTCAAAACGAGCTTTAGAAGCCCTAAAACGCCTCCATCGTTATGAAAATGAACTCTACCAGATGCCACAGGAATTTCAGTATGCAGTCCAATCTCAACTCGATTGCCTCATTAATCATCATGAGCAATTACTTCTGAAGTTTATTGGGAAAATTAAATCGGGCGGGATTTTAGAAGAACAGTCTTTATGTATGAGCAAAAAGGGATTATTTGATTTATTTTTAGCACAGCAACAGGAAATTGAAGACCCCCAATCCCCCATGCTTTTCCATTCAATGCAGGTGATTGCCGTGATTATTGAATATCGTGAACAGATTGAGCATTTGGAAACACTTATTAACAGCTTTCAAGCGTTCCATAAGGGAGAAAATGAAGTTTCAATTGAGGAAGAATAAGCATTAAACAAGGCTAACAAAAAATTGGATCTCAAATCATGAGATCCAATTTTTTATTAGCCTATTTTGTTTTTAATACGGAAATTGTGTGGAATAATTATTAAATTGTTGGAAAGCCTGATCAATTTTTTGTTGTTCTTCAGCCTCTAACTTATACCAACCGTTCTGAAACATTAGGTTATAAAGGTCTCGAGAGCTTTGATGAGTTTCCGTAAGAATCTGCATCAAGTCCCCATGAAGCTGAACGTGACTTGCTTCGCGAACTGCACTGTTTAAGCTGTCGGTTAGGTATTTGCAAGTACTTAAACCATCGTTTATAAAATCACGATCATTCATTTCTGGACCCTTTACTTGTGGCAATTGTCCTGATTGTGGATTTGCGATTTGATTTTGCTGATTTTGCATCATTCAGCCTCCATTTTTCATTAGTCTATTGAAGTTGTTGCTGATTTGGTAGGCTCGACAGTGCCATTTGATTATTTACTTGAAGATGTGACAATAGTTTTTGAAAATGCCTTTGATGCATTTGGCCCACCTTATCAAGAGCCTGTTTTATTTGCGAGTTCTGCACCTGTTGTGCGAGAAAATGGAATTTTTTAAACGCAAGTAGTTCCCAGGATAATGCATCCTTAATATACAGTAGATCCTTTGTTGTAATTGCTCTAGGAGGACTTGGAATTGGCACTTGATTCGGCATATAATTGCTCCCTTCATTTTTGCTCGTAACATAATATAGATTGAACAAATCCTAAGGAAACTATGCTAAAAAAAAAAAAAGGGGCTCAATCCGTTAATTGAACGGTTTGAGTCCCTACTTCTTTTGGCTCGAGCTGTTGTACTTGAAATAATCTATAATAATTACCCTTCTTCATCATCAGTTGTTCGTGGCTACCTATTTCAATAATTTCTCCATGTTCAATTAATACAATCCGATCTGCGTGTGTTATGGTTGATAATCGGTGAGCGACAATAAACGTTGTCCGCTCCTTCGCTAACTTATCAAGCGCCCCCTGGATTAAATGTTCACTTTCCAAATCAAGCGACGAAGTTGCTTCATCAAGGACTAGAATTGGTGGGTTTTTCAAGAACACCCTTGCAATCGCGATTCTCTGCTTCTGACCACCGGATAGCTTTACTCCTCTTTCACCAACTTTTGTTTGGTAACCTTCAGTCAAGTTCAAAATAAACTCATGAGCATTGGCGGCTTTTGCAGCTTCTATCACTTCAGCTTCAGTTGCAGTCGGTTTTCCTAGTAAAATATTGGTCATGACAGATTCACTAAATAAAATAT
>CAURFY010000240.1:0-4787 GCA_963524115.1 uncultured Bacillus sp. | reverse complement strand
CACTAATTATCTCAGGGGTGGTGACGGTTCTTTACTTGCTCTTTGGCGATGTACTTAGTGCGGCTTTAGATGGGATTTTTAACCCGACTTTATTATTTTCATTTATTACGATTTTTTCAGCTGGCGGTTATTTAGCGGAGATGTATACATCTTTCCATAGTGGTTTGATTGCAGCCTTTTTTGCCATAGTGGCGTTTATTATTGTTACTATGTTAAATGTTTTCATTCTTATCCCGATTTCCCAAGCAGAAGAATCGCTTGTTTATCAGGAACGGGATTTAAGGGGGAGGATTGGCACAATTATTACCACTGTCCCAGAGGATGGTTTTGGAGAAGTATTAATTGAAAGCATCAGCGGACGAATCTCTAAACCAGCTGTTAGTTTGAAGAAAAATACAATTCCAAATGGAAGTAAGGTCCTCGTTATTGACGTTGATAATGGCGTGCTTCAGGTTGAACTTTACGAACAAGCAGAGAATTTTTTCTAGGAGAGTGTTTGAATGGAATTTAATATTATTTTAATCGTGGTGGGCATTGTTGTATTTCTTCTACTTGCTTTAATCGGTGTATTTATTACGAAATATAAAACGGCTGGTCCTGATGAAGCTTTAATCGTAAACGGTAGTTTTCTAGGTAGCAAAAATGTACATTTGGATGAATCAAGTAATAAAATCAAGATCATTAGAGGTGGCGGTGCCTTTATATTTCCAGTATTTCAACAGGCACGTCCATTAAGCCTTTTATCAAGCAAGCTTGAGGTAACGACACCGGAAGTGTACACAGAACAAGGTGTTCCAGTTATGGCAGATGGAACGGCCATCATTAAAATCGGTGGGTCGATTAGTGAGATCGCGACAGCGGCGGAGCAATTTCTTGGTAAAACAAAGCAAGATCGCGAAAATGAAGCTAGAGAAGTGCTCGAAGGTCATCTCCGTTCTATTTTAGGATCAATGACGGTTGAAGAGATATATAAAAATCGTGATAAATTTTCACAGGAAGTGCAGCGGGTCGCTTCACAGGACTTAGCCAAAATGGGTTTGATCATTGTTTCTTTTACCATTAAAGATGTTCGTGATAAAAATGGTTATTTAGATTCTCTGGGTAAACCGCGGATCGCTCAGGTAAAACGCGATGCTGATATTGCAACCGCTGAAGCTGAAAAAGAGACGAGGATAAAAAAGGCAGAGGCTGCAAAGGAAGCAAAAAAGGCGGAGTTAGAAAGAGCGACTGAAATTGCTGAAGCTGAAAAACTGAATCAATTACAAATTGCCGAATTCCGCCGTGAGCAGGATATTGCAAAAGCAAAAGCTGACCAAGCATATGACTTAGAAACAGCTCGTTCGAAGCAGGATGTTACCGAACAAGAAATGCAGGTCAAAATCATCGAACGTCAGAAACAAATTGAGCTTGAAGAAAAGGAAATTTTACGCCGTGAAAAGCAATATGATTCAGAGGTTAAGAAAAAAGCCGATGCAGACCGTTATGCCGTAGAACAATCGGCTGCTGCGCAAAAGGCGAAGCAAATCTATGATGCCGATGCGAACAAATACCGGATTGAAGCGATGGCCCGCGCTGAGGCTGAAAAAGTAAGGATCGATGGACTCGCAAAAGCTGATGCGCAAAGAGCCCAAGGGGAAGCTGAAGCCGAAATCATCCGGTTAAAAGGGATTGCAGAGGCGGAAGCGAAGGAGAAAATTGCCGAAGCGTTCGAACAATTTGGTCAGGCGGCAATTTTAGATATGATTATGAAGATGTTGCCTGAATATGCTAAACAGGTTGCCGCACCATTGGGGAATATTGATAAAATTACCGTCGTTGATACAGGTGGAAGCGGTCCGAACAGTGGGGCAAATAAGGTGACGGGATATGCAACGAACTTGATGTCCACTCTCCAAGAGTCGCTAAAGGCTTCATCGGGAATTGATGTTAGAGAGTTAATAGAAAATTTCTCAGGAAAAGCAAATTTGCGGAAGAGTATCGATTCTTTGTCTTCTGAAATCCAGGAGACAACCAAGTACACGGCTGCGGCAAAAGACACTACAATAACAGATTCTGATCAAAATAAATAAAATTAATGGTGACTGCCCCCGGCGTTATAACGCATTAACGCACTGGGGGAAGTCAAAAAAATATTGTTTACCCGATGCGTTAGCTTGAAAGAAAACTATTTTAGTATATTGACATAATTAATTAAAGCGTTTACAATAATACCTGTAACGGGTTACACGAAAACTTCCTAGGTTGAGGGTACATGTAACCCGTTACACATGAAAAAATTTTTTTGTTAGATATGTAACGGGTTACATAAATCTTTTATATAATATTAAATTATTTTCCAAGGAGGGTGTTAACAGATGACAACGATTAAAGATGTTGCTCATGAAGCAGAAGTATCTGTTGCCACCGTATCTCGAGTTCTAAATAACGTTGGTTATGTAAATGAGGATACAAGGAAAAGGGTAGAAAAGGCCATTTCCAATTTAAATTATAAACCGAATGCTGTAGCTAGAAGCCTTTTTAAAAAACAGTCAAAGACGATTGCATTAATCGTTCCGGATATTAAGAATCCTTTCTTTCCAGAAATAGCAAGAGCAATAGAAGATGTTATGAATAGAAAGGAATATACATTAATTCTTTGTAATTCGGATGAAAAAGTGGAAAAAGAGAGAAAATATCTAGAAGTCATGAAGCAAAAATATGTAGATGGCGTCATTATTGTGACAAGCACTTTGACGCCTAAGCATGTAGAGGAAAATGGTATTCCAATTGTTGCATTGGATCGTCCAATTGCAAACAGTATTCCATCTGTATCTGTTAATAACTTTGATGGTGCAAGGCAAGCAGTTCAATATTTGAAATCAATTGGGTGTAAAAAAATCGCACATGTACGTGGACCACAAAATGTCATCAATGCGGATGAACGGTTTTTTGGATATTTAGCAGAAGTAAAACAAGAACCTTGGTTTAATGATGGATTAATTGTTACTGGGAATTTCAATGTAGTGCAAACCACAGAGGTGACCAAAAAATTTTTAGCCGACAATCCTGATGTGGATGGGATTTTTGCTGGAAATGATTACATGGCGGTTGGAGTTATCAAGGCTGCGGTCGAAATGGGGTTAAGAATCCCAGATGATCTTGCCGTGATTGGATTTGATGGGATTCAACTTTGTCAATTAACTAGTCCGGAATTAACAACAATGGCACAGCCAATATATGAGATGGGGTATACAGCAGCCGAGCTTCTTCTGGATATGGTCGAAGGTAGAAAGGTTGAAAAAATGCATCACGAATTCGAGGTAGAACTAATTGAACGGCAATCAACTAGAACAATGGGGTGACCAATATGACAAATAAGAAAATTACCGTTATAGGCAGCATTAATATGGATCTTGTCACCAAAACAAATCAAATTCCAAAGGTGGGGGAAACTCTTCTTGGTGAGACGTTTTATACCATTCCTGGTGGGAAAGGAGCGAATCAAGCCGTTGCAGCAGCTCGTTTGGGTTCAGAAGTAACCCTTATTGGTTGTGTTGGGACGGACTCCTTTGGGGTCGATTTAGCACAACATTTGTACAATCAAAGAATTAATATAGACAATGTGGAACCGGTTACAGATTATTCTACAGGGATAGCTTCTATCACCATATCTAATGGAGATAATAGTATTATTGTGGTTCCTGGAGCTAATTTTGCTGTTTCTCCAGATTTTGTGGCAAAGCATGAGGATGTAATTGCCAACAGCGATATTTTACTTTTACAGCTTGAAATACCTTTGGAGAGTGTAACTAAGGCGGCAGAGCTAGCGCGGAAGCACAATGTCTTAATCATTTTAAATCCTGCACCTATCCAACCGTTGCCGAAATCCTTGTTACAGATGGTGGACTACTTGACACCTAATGAACATGAACAGGAGTTACTTCTTACTTCATGTGATTGGACTGCAGAAGAACGAAGAGAAATAAAAGAAAAATGCATTGTTACTAAAGGATCAAAGGGAGTTTCCCTTTTTAAAGATGGTGAAATACAGCTTCCAAGTTATAAGGTTGAGGCTGTTGATACAACTGGTGCAGGGGATTCATTTAATGGTGCATTAGCCTATTCATTAAGTAATGGAGTACAAATTGAGGAAGCCTGTAGGTTTGCAAATGTAGTTGGAGCAATCTCTGTAACAAAATTAGGTGCCCAAAGTGGTATGCCAACCATTCAAGAGGTTGAGTTATTTTTACAATCACAGAAAGGGTGAAGGAAGATGAAAAAACAAGGGATTTTAAATAGTCATATATCTGAAGTCCTTTCAAGACTGGGACATACCGATACGATTGTAATTGCTGATTGTGGACTACCGATTCCAGATGAGACGATTCGAATCGATCTTGCTTTAAAGCTAGGGAATCCATCTTTCATGGAAACTCTCGATGCTATATTCCAGGATATGGCTGTTGAAAAAGTGACACTTGCGTCGGAAATTAAGGAGCAGAATCGCAAGGTTCAGGGCGAGGTTCAAGAATTGATAAAGGGAATTCCAGTTCAATATATATCACACGAACAGTTCAAGGAAGAAACGAAGAAGGCAAAAGCGATTATTCGTACTGGGGAGGCAACACCTTATGCGAATATCATCCTACATGCAGGAGTGATTTTCTAACATGAACAATACACCAGTAATTGAAATGACGGGAATTAGTAAAGCGTTTTCTGGTAATAAAGTGTTAGAAAGTGTTGAGTTTTCAATTTTACAAGGTGAAGTTCATGCCTTAATGGGTGAAAATGGTGCTGGTAAATCA
>CAURFY010000239.1:0-4795 GCA_963524115.1 uncultured Bacillus sp. | reverse complement strand
CAATGTTACATTGCCACTAAAAGAATTTGAACTCTTGTTCAAATTGGCCAGTTATCCTGGGAAGACTTTTTCACGAGATCAACTGATTGAACAGATTTGGGGATTTGATTATGAGGGCGATGAGCGCACTGTCGATGTCCATATTAAAAGGCTTCGAGAACGTTTTCCTGAAAATCAGTATGATTTTAAAATTACGACAATCCGTGGTCTAGGATATCGATTGGAGGGAGCGTAATGAAGTTAAAGGGGCTAGCCAAAAGAATTGCCGGAATGGTCATAGTATTTCTTATTTTAACTCTGTGCTGGTCTGCCTCGTTTTACGTCACTTCATGGATGTTCAATTACTTTGGTAGTGAACCTTCCCTATACGTAAAGCAGATTGTCACCTCTATTTCTGGATTCTTCATTTTTGGATTATTAATGCTTTTAATTTCCCAGATTACAAATGTTAGGGAAAGACAAATTAATTTTTACAAGCCTATTATTATAGCAATGGAAAGAATGTCTCAAGGTAATTTTAACATTGATTTGACTGTATTTCTGAAGCAAGTAAACTCTCGGGATAATCCATTATTTGAAGTAGGTCAAAGTGTTAAACGTATGGCGGAGGAGTTGGGACAAATGGAAAAGGTTAGACAAGAGTTTATCTCAAATGTCTCCCACGAAATCCAATCACCCCTAACGTCCATTAGTGGATTTGCGAATGCCTTAAAAAATACTGATCTTTCCGTTGAGGAACGCAATCATTATCTGACTATTATTGAAACAGAGAGCAGGCGGCTTTCGAAATTGAGTGACAATCTTTTAAAGTTGACTTCTTTAGAATCTGATCACGTTACCTTTGATCCAAAGAATTACCTTCTGGATCGCCAACTTCGAAGGATTGTCCTTTCATGTGAACCACAGTGGCGAAGGAAAGAAATCGAAATGGATATTGATTTTGATTATTTGAATATTGTAGCTGATGAGGATCTTATGGACCAGGTCTGGACAAATCTCATTCATAATGCGATAAAATTTACCCCAGAAGGAGGGAAAATAAGAATTGTTTTACGGAAAGAAGAGGATAAAGTAGTTATTGAAATGATAGATACTGGAATCGGCATGTCCACGGAAGTCCAAATGCATATTTTTGAACGATTTTACAAGGGAGATAAGTCGAGAAATCGATTAGTCGAGGGCAACGGATTAGGACTTTCGATAACGAAAAAAATTATTGATATCCACCATGGTGATATTCAGGTTAAAAGTAAAGATGGAGAAGGGACAACTTTTACGGTTTGTTTGCCGATTAGTGAGGATTAACGAAACAACTGCAGACTCTTGCGTCTGCAGTTTGTTTCGTTAATCTGTGCTTTTTATTTATTTCTCAGCTAATTGGAAATCTCCAAGTTGTACTACTTTTTTATCCCCTTTGGAGTTTGTTAGCGCTAGTTCAACCAAGTATGGAGCCACGTTGGCGGGGTCATCACCAATGGTGGCTAAGTTTGTCTTCATTACACCAGGGTTAAATACATGTAATTGAAGGCCATTTTTGTGTTCCTCATCTTCAACAGAGAAGGTTAATGCTTCAACTGCGGCTTTACTTGCAGCATAGGCTCCAAAGCTACCGGCTCCTTCACGCACCAATCCTGTTGTAATGTTGATGATATGTCCTGATTTTTGATTTCTCATAATCGGCAGAACTTCGCGCATCATTAAAAATACACTTGTCGCATTATTGCTAATTTGGTACTCCCAAGAATCAAGTGGACTGTCAATGATAGGATATTGTTGAAAAACGGCAGCATTATTGATTAAAACATCAATTCTTTGAAACTTGGCTAATGCAGCTTGAAAGAGCATGTTAACATCTGATTCAGATGATACGTCAGCACGGATTGGTAATACAGACACACTGTACTGTCTGGTAATCAGGTCTTCAACCTGTTCAAGCTTGCCATAATTTCGACCGCAAATGACTAAATTTACCCCTGCTTTTGCATAGGCAAGCGCTGTTTCTTTGCCTAAACCACTTCCCGCACCAGAGATAACAGCTACTTTCCCTTTTAAAATCCCCATCCTATTTCCCTCTTTTCATAAAATTATACCAATTCCTATGTGAATACTAATGTATAACAATCCAATGATAAAGTCAATTGATTCTGAAAACATAAAATTGCCAAAAAAGAAAAAGGTCAGCAATAGACCTTTTCGTTCATACAACACTATTTTTCCATGAATTACTATCTGATAGTTCCGAGTCATTCATTGTTGAAATTGGAATATAAACTTGTGATAAATCTCCGTTCTGTTCACCAAAGCCCATATTCAATTTGGTGGAGACAAATAAGTCAGCCTGTTGCAACGGCCCGAAATTTAATGTTCCTAATCTGTCGAGTCCATTTACCTTAACACCCAGCAGATTAACGATCATTGGGGCAAAATTCATGTATATCACTCCTCATGTGGGTGAATCGACTCAAATGTTGAAGGTGAATCTATCTGATCCCGGTCATCGACAAAGCTTTTTGGGGCAAAATATTCAGCTCCATCGCCAAAATTTTGACCATAACCCTGGTTTTTCTTATCTGAATTATGCCATTCTGCCAACAAATTTTGGCCAATATTTACTGCAGATGCATTTTCAAAGGAATTAATTTTGATCATATATATATTAATATTTATATAAGGAGTTGGAGCAGACATTTAATTCCCCCTTTTTGTTTGCTTTTAAAATATATGCTTACCAGCCAGGAATATGAGGGAGTTACGGGAGAGAGGTATCATAATGGATTATAAAAAATTAAAACAATGGTTGGATTTAGCACAAAATATGAATGGCGGTGACTTCTGGACCAGTGTTTTTGACCAGGAATTTGCCAAACAATTTATGGAACAAAGCGGTACCAGTCCTGGTAGTACTGCTCCCTTTCAGTCAAATCCTTTTCAGCAAAATGAACAAGAAGAGAGAAATGTAAAAAGTTTCCCTCTCGTTGACATATTTGAGGATAATCAAGAAGTGGTCGTTGTTATTGAATTACCTGGAATCAGAAAGGAGGATGTTCAGCTAGGGATTAAAGAGAACATCCTAACCATTCGGGGTGAGGCCCGCCACCTTCAAGATCCAAGTAATATGACTTATTCCGAAAGGTTTTATGGCCAATTTAATCGCCAAATCACCTTGCCTGATCCGGTTTTAGCTCAGCAAATCCAAGCTAAATTTTGGAATGGAATTTTGTTTGTGAGCTATCAGCGCCAAATTAACGATGGTGTTCCAATCCAAATTGACTAATATTGTTTTACCGCATCGGCATCCATTATATCGTCATCATTGACATAAGAAATTGGGATGGAGACCACTGTTCTGTCCCCGTTTTGTTCACCAAACCCCTCCGTTCTTTTTATGGAATTATTGTTATTTATCTTTCGATTCTCCCCTACAGAAAAGCTTGAAAGTCTCCCAATAGAATTAATTTTTACATGACCTAATTGTACTTTTGTAGGTATGAAAAACATCGAACCCTTCCCCTCCTATTATGTTTTGGACATGTTCGTAAAGAATAGCCATATATTAAACCAATGAGGATGAAAAATAAGGAGCGACATTTAGCATGTCAATTAAAGAAATATTCCTATTCATCAAAAAAAATGAACAAATTGATGAACTAAAACAAAAAATTATTCAGCTAGAGCATGAGATAAAGGAAATAAAAAAACAAGTAGACGAAAAGGACGAAGCCAATCCAAATGAACAACCAAGAACTGATCCACCTATTATTATTGAAAAAATCAACATTGAAAAATTAATTTTAGATAAATATGAGTTAAATAATAACTTTGGTCAGTTAGGGATAAAAGAATTACAAGGTCAGCTTAACATAGGTGCAACCTATGGAAGGGCATTTTCACCAAACAAGAAAAAGTCTACGAACCTTCCCAAAAAAGAGGAACAAGAACACAAAGTGGGGGAAAATCAATCAAGAAAAGAACCTAATGTTAACATTCGACCAAAACAAGAGGAATAATGTAGTTTTAATAAAATAATAAGAAGAAAGTGGGTTTTTGTGACAAATTTGTTACGGTGTTAATAGTGTAATTAACGAAATAAGACAAAATAATTTAAATTTTCAAGCGAACTAGATTATAATAAGTCTGTAAGAATACGCTGGGGGGTTTATATAGTGGTAAATATATAGACTTACTGGTTGAATTCATTGAACCGTCATCCGTGGAAAACATATTTTAGTAGATTCAATAAGACTTTAATATAAGGGGAGAAGTTTTAAAAAATGTATATCGTATTAGTAATAATGCTTATCGCTGCTTGTTTAACTTTATTTTATTGTGGATATTATTTGGCAGTTATTAAGGAGAAAGTTGGAAGAAGTGTCCTGATTGCAATACCAATTACAATTGGTTTATTCATGTTTAATGTTATTTGGGCGTTACTTGAGCTTTCAAAAACCGCACGCTGGCAATAATTTATCCATTTTTTCATTTATTTAACAATAAAGTTAAAGACTTTATTCCTTTAAAGGAATGGAGTCTTTTTTCAATTGGCAACCAAAAAAATAAGCAGTGAGGTTATTTTGGAAAAATTGGACTTAACAACGATACTAAAAGAGATTGTTTACCAATGGGAAATTGTCCATCAAAACAAAGTAATGGTGATGCTACGATTTTCTTATTACAGCTACCAAAGCATTTAACCTCAAAATAAAATGAGGCTCTGTTAAACTAGGATGTTGATTTCCGTTTCAGGCGCTTCGCTTTCCGCGGGGCGGGCGGTGAGCCTCCTCGGCGCTAAAGCGCC
>CAURFY010000238.1:0-4798 GCA_963524115.1 uncultured Bacillus sp. | reverse complement strand
ATATATGCGAGTTCCTTATGGGAATTTCACTCCCTTCAAGATTCCTGAAAACTGTGAGGTGGAGGATGAGAAACTGGTATTGCTTGCAGATGCAGCGGCAACAGCGTATTGGAGTGTTGACCACTCTGGTGTTAAAGCTGGCGATACAGTAATTGTTTTAGGATGTGGTCCAGTTGGCTTACTTGCCCAAAAATTTGCTTGGTTTAAAGGTGCGTCAAGGATTATTGCCGTTGACTATATTCAATATCGTCTCGAACATGCAAAACGAACGAATAAAGTAGAAATCATCAATTTTGAACAATTTGAAAACGTGGGAGAATATTTGCGGGAGATTACTCAGGGTGGGGCAGATATTGTCATTGATTGTTCCGGCATGAGCGGAAAAATGACTCCCCTTGAATATCTGGCAACCGGTATGAAGTTGCATGGTGGTGCGATGGGTGGTCTGGTAATTGCTTCGCAAGCCGTGCGTAAAGCAGGAACAATTCAAATTACAGGAGTTTATGGTGGTCGATATAACGGTTTCCCTCTTGGAGATCTATTCCAGCGGAACGTGGAAATTAAGACTGGACAAGCCCCTGTTATCCCCTACATGTCTTACCTTTACAACCTTATCGCAGAAAATAAAATAGATATTGGCGATGTTGTTACCCATGTCTTACCATTAGATCAGGCTAAACATGGTTATGAAATCTTTGATACAAAGCAAGATGGCTGTATTAAAGTATTACTGAAAACCTAAACTAATAAAAAATATCGTCCTCAATCTAAAGAAACCTTGCATTTAGCAAGGTTTTAGCTTTAATTTCTAAATATATTTGCTTAAAAAAACGAACAGATTAGATAAATTGCTGTTCCCCACATGATAATGGCAGAAATTTTATTTAAAACGGCCACAAATCTACGTGAATTCGTTAATTTCCCCGTCTGCCTCCCAACTATTGCAAGACTGAAAAACCAAACCCATGAAACCAAAATACAGGCAATCGCAAATCCCAATTTCTCCATACCGTTATAGGATAAAGAACTTGTTCCGATTACGCCTATTGTGTCCATAATGGCATGAGGATTTAATAAAGAAATGGACGCAGCAAACAAAATTTGTTTCTTTGGAGGTAAAGCTTTTTCCAGTGAAGCATCCTTCCTATTTTCACTCTTCCAAGTTACAAAGCCCATATAAATTAAAAACAAGATCCCCATAATTAAAAGAGTAATCTTTATTAATGGGACCCCAAATACAATGACGGACACGCCCATGACTGCTATTAATATTAGAAAAGTATCGCATAGAGATGCAGTTATAATGACAGGCAATACTCTAGTTATTCTAGGTTGGGTAACTCCTTGGTTAAAAATAAATACATTCTGAACACCTAGTGGAAGGATTAGACCAAAGGCCAAGATAAAACCATGAATTGAAGCGACTAGCATTGTTATTTTCCCCTTCAAATAATCCAATTTATATAATAGATTGACATCTGTTCAGTTATTTTGATGAAAAGTGATGTTTTGATAGGCTAACCGGACATTGGATTCCTTATTTGTTGATTTGTGAGCATGATTCAATTGCTTTTATGTAAATAAGGTATCCCATGCCCGCTAAATTCACTAACATATTTAGGGAACTTCAAACGAAGTTCCCTAGTACGGCTTAACCTATTTATTATGTTTGCTCCTTAACTGTCCACATGCTGCATCAATGTCAGTACCATGCTCTTGACGAATCACACAATTAACGCCATTCTTCTTTAACGTATCATAAAATGCCAGAACTGATTCCTCATCACTTCTTTGATACTGACTGTGTTCACCAACTGGATTATATGGAATTAAGTTAACATAGGATTTTTTATTTTGGATTAAATCAGCCAGTTGCTGCGCTTCTTCACGATGATCATTCACATCTTTTAGCAGAATATATTCAAATGTAATTCTTCGATTCGTATTTTCTAAATAATAATCAATCGCCATCATTAATTCCTCTAATGGAAAAGCACGATTTATTTTCATAATTCGCGACCGAAGATCGTTGTTTGGCGCATGTAAAGAAATCGCTAGATTCACCGGTATTTTGGTATCGGTAAATTCATAAATTTTATTAGCAAGACCGCTTGTAGATACCGTGATATGTCTAGCAGCGATTTCAAGTCCTTTTTGGTCAATAATAATTTTTAAAAAGTTGACAAGGTTCTCAAAATTATCAAACGGTTCACCAATCCCCATCACCACAACATGACTTACTTTTTCACCTTTTTGCAAATGATCAAGGTGATGCTGAACCTTCATTATTTGTTCTACGATCTCACCACTAGATAAATCGCGATTTTTAACCAATAAGCCACTTGCACAAAAACTACACCCAATGTTACAGCCTACTTGAGTGGTGACACAAACCGATAACCCATATTTATTTCTCATCAGCACCGTTTCGATCAAATTACCATCTTGTAACTTGAACAAAAACTTAACCGTACCATCTGAAGATTCTTGTTTTATATGCTCGTTTAAAGTTTGAATGACAAAATGATCGGCTAATAATCGAATACAATCTGAATTGACATCAATCATTTCAGAGAAGTCTGTTACCCGCTTACGATAGAGCCAATCCCAAACTTGTGAGGCTCGAAACTTTTTATGCCCATATTCTAGGAGCCATTCTACCAATTGATCAAATGTCAGAC
The DNA here is from genome assembly GCA_963524115.1 of uncultured Bacillus sp. Taxonomy (GTDB): domain Bacteria; phylum Bacillota; class Bacilli; order Bacillales; family Cytobacillaceae; genus Bacillus_BU. The sequence continues at coordinate 2,117 of CAURFY010000238.1, read as the reverse complement.
CATAAATAGATTTTTTCATTCTCTACCCTCTTTTCAACGCTTTAAAATATAATCCTATACAAAATAATTAAAACACGCAACCTTAAGGCATATGTAATCTATCCTCTATATATTTCATACTGGTAAATCCATTATCAAAAACGACTTAAAATAAAAAATTCTTTCCACTGTGGGAAATATCACTGATTTTTTAATCAAACTCATGTTAAATTGTTAAATATACACTGTAAAAAGGAGACAATTAATGATATTAATGCCAATTAAAGTCGACAGTTGCGAAATTATGCGGACAATTGAATCACTTAGAAAAGAAATGATCCAAATTGGCATCAAAGAAGGACTTCAAAGTGAAAAAACAATCAAAATCAGCCAACAACTAGACGTGTTTATTGCACAGTACCAATCTATTATTTATTAAATAACCCTGAATGAACTTACCCAAAATAAAAAGCTACTCTTAAAAGCAGCTTCTATTTCAAGCTATAGAATCAAGAACCTTGGGCGAAGGATAGTCCCTTTGCTAGAAGTGCATGCCGAATTTCATTCACCGCTTTTGGTCCCATACCATGTAACTGTAAAAGCTCCGCCTCACTTACCTTGGTAAACTGCTCAAGTTGAAAGTACCCAGCAGAAGCAAGCGCTCGTTGTGCCGGCTTAGCTAACTTGATCGAAAGTTGGCTTTCCATGAATTTACCATTATTCGTCACCATGATTCCTCCCTCACAAGAAACAATATTCCATATTTCACCACACAATTAGCAAAACCTTCGATTTAACTGGAAAATACATTGAAAAGCAGAAATAAATTTAGCCCGATAATGAGTACAGCAGTAAGCCAGGCACAGGCAGATGTGAATCGATGGCTAACAAGATTACCCATGATTTTTTTATTCCCTGTAAACATGATTAACGGAACCAAAGCAAATGCGATCCCAAACGAAAGAACCACCTGGCTCATCACCAGTGCTTTAGATGGATTAATCCCTGTTAAAATAATAACTAATGGGGGAAGCATCGTAATGACTCTTCGCAAATAAACAGGGATATGCCGTTTAATAAATCCCTGCATCACTATTTCACCTGTCATCGTACCTACGGAAGAGCTAGATAGTCCCGCAAACAATAATCCAATTCCAAAAAGGATGGCTATATTTGGTCCAAGAATAACACCAAATTGATGAAAAGCAACATCTAAGTCCTCAACAAGTAAACTATTTTTATGAAAAAGGGCTGCAGATACAATTAACATAGCTGCATTAATTCCACCTGCAATGCACATAGCAATAATGATATCAATTTGTTCGAACTTGAAAATTTGTTTTCGTTCAACATCGTTCTTCCCGACAATTCTAACCTGGGTTAAAGCAGAATGGAGATAAATGGCATGTGGCATAACTGTTGCACCTAGCATCCCAGCAGATAGTAGAATGCTATTTATTCCTTCAAATTTCGGAGTGAAGAATCCAATTAAAAGCGCTGAAGTATCAGGTTTTGCATAAAAAACTTGAGCACCAAACGCAATCACAACTACACACAACATCCCAATAATCAATGCTTCGAACTTCCTATATCCCCTTCGTTGAATTTCTAAAATAGCAAAAGACACTACAGCTGCGATAATGGCAGATGTTATAAGGGGAAGGCCAAATAGTAAATAGATCCCAAGGGCGGCTCCAATAAATTCAGCTAAATCTGTTGCTATAATAACCACTTCAGCTTGAAGCCATAACATCAATGAGATTTTTTCTGAAAATCGTTCCCGACAAAGTTCAGGAAGATTTTTACCTGTAGCTATCCCTAATTTAGCAGACAATGATTGGATCAGACCAGCCATTAAATTTGAAGCCACGATAACCCACAATAATGTATATCCATATTTAGAACCTGCTGTAATATTTGTTGCGTAATTTCCTGGATCAACATAGGCAACAGCCGCGATAAATGCTGGACCTAAAAAAGGTAGGAGTTTTTTTATCCCTTTAGAATGATTTCCTAAAAAGTCCGAAGCAGATTGAGTCGATTCATTCGAATCAGGCATAGTTTCCAACCCCCTTTTGCATTTAAAACTATAAAATGTTTCGCATGGGAAACTTTTTTTACTTTAAGCAAGTATATTA
>CAURFY010000237.1:0-4808 GCA_963524115.1 uncultured Bacillus sp. | reverse complement strand
GGTAAAACAATTAGAGAGAATGTAGCGGGTGCAGATATTTTGAATAAGGATGTCATTCACCCATTAGATAATCCACATTCAGAACGTGGTGGTCTAGCAGTATTATTTGGAAACCTTGCTCCAGATGGTTCTATCATTAAAGTTGGCGCGGTTGACGCATCAGTTGGCGGTTACCACCGTGGCCCGGCGATTTGCTTTGATTCTCAAGAAGAATCTTTATCCGGAATTATTACTGGTAAAGTTAAAGAAGGGGATGTAGTAGTAATCCGTTATGAGGGTCCTAAAGGTGGACCAGGGATGCCTGAAATGTTGGCACCTACTTCGCAAATCGTTGGACGTGGCCTTGGTGCTAAAGTTGGTTTGATCACAGATGGCAGATTCTCTGGTGCATCTAGAGGAATTTCAATCGGTCATATTTCTCCAGAAGCAGCAGAGGGCGGCCCAATTGCCTTTGTAGAAGATGGTGACATCATTGAACTCGATTTGAATAATCGGACCATTATACTAGAAATTTCTGATGAAGAGTTTGCAAAACGCAAAGCGAATTGGAAGGGTTTTGAGTCTAAAGTTAAAAAGGGTTATCTTGCTCGTTATTCTAAACTCGTTACTTCTGCTAGCACAGGCGGGGTTATGAAAATATAGTATTTTAAGTCAAAATGACTGAGAAATGACCGGAATGCCGGTCTGTTTCTCAGTCATCTTTTTTTTTTGAAAAAATTGCTAGTTTGTCCTCTTTTATAAAAGGGATAAAAGGATATAATGATTCTATTATGAAGGATACATGTGGTAATTTCACTAATAAAAGTATCTAATCCAGAAGGTGGGAAATTGATTGAGAAAAATATCGGTTTCATTTGTAGCGGTCACGTCCTTTTTGGCTTGTTTGATTTGTATCGGAGGATTGGGATTGACCCTTTATGATTATTTCGATACTTCAAGTAAACCAGTGGCAAAAACTATTGTTAAGTCTGAAACAAAGGATAATGGAAAGCGGGTCCAAATCGTGGCTTTGGGGGATTCGTTGACGAGAGGGACAGGGGATTCTGAAGGAAAGGGCTATGTCGGGAATTTAGTTGCTGATCTTGAGAAAAAAACCACTCAGAAACTATCTATTAATAATATGGGAATAAAAGGACTAACATCAGTTCAATTAGCCAGTCAAATGAAGGAAGTCGAGGTTCAAAGGGAGGTTAAAAACGCAGATATCATTTTGATTACAATTGGGGGAAATGACCTCTTCCGTGGGGGACAGGGGCTTACCGATTTAAGTGACCAAGCTTTGCAACCAGTTGAGACACAATATGAACAAAACTTAAATTCAATCCTCTCACAGATACGGTCCGTCAACTCGATCGCAAATATTTTTATGATTGGTTTATACAACCCTTTTATTAAGTTAGAAAATGCAGAACAAACATCAAAAGTTGTCCGTGCTTGGAATTTTAAAAGTGCTGAAATCAGTGCCTTATATCCAAAAACAGTATTCGTTCCAACCTTTGATTTATTTCAATTAAATGTGAACCAGTACTTATACACCGATCAATTTCATCCAAATACAGAGGGCTACCGCCTGATTGCTGAACGGGTTGCCTCATTAATCACATTGTAAAAGAGGGAGTATATGAGCGAAATTACTATGTCTGTCGAAGGGCTTCGCAAGGTCATCGGCAAAAAGGAAATTATCAAAGGAATCAATTTTGAGTTAAAAAAAGGAGAAGTTTTTGGATTTTTAGGACCTAATGGAGCGGGTAAAACAACAACGATTCGGATGCTAGTCGGGCTAATTCGGCCAACCTCTGGATCTATACATATTTGTGGTTATAATGTGGCAACACAATTTACAAAAGCCATGCAGTATATGGGCTGCATCGTCGAAAATCCTGAATTGTATCCCTATTTAACCGGATGGGAAAATTTAAATCACTTCGCCGGAATGCTCAACAAGATTGGAGACGATAGAATCAAGTATGTAACCGAGCTGGTAGGCTTGCAGGAAAGAATTCACGACAAAGTGAAAACTTACTCGTTGGGGATGAGACAAAGGTTAGGGATTGCGCAAGCCCTTCTTGGCAAGCCAAGAGTATTAATTTTAGATGAGCCTACCAACGGTCTTGATCCATCGGGTATTCGTGATATGCGGAAATTTATTCGCTATTTGGCAGAGGAAGAGGGACTAAGCGTTTTAGTATCAAGTCACTTATTAGGAGAAATCCAACTTTTGTGTGATCGTGTTGCAATCATTTCAAAAGGGCAAATTATTCATACCGAAATGGTTCACGATCTCCTATCTCATAAAGAACGATTAATTTGGAGATTATCTCCGCTCGATGAGGGTGTTCGGATTTTAGAAGAGGTTACTGATACGAAAATTGAAGGAGATAAAGTCATTACTCCTTATGTTGAAAATAGTGTCGGTGATTGGAATCGTAAATTAGTGGAAGCAAATATTACAGTTTTAGAAATGAACCGAAAGCTACCTTCACTTGAAGATCTATTTTTAGAAATGACTGGAGGGGATTCTATTGAATAACCTCGTCCAGAATGAACTATTGAAGCTCGTTCGAAAAAAGAAAATGATCGTCGTTCTTCTAATCATGGTTGTCCTTATTTCGATGTTTACCTATGCTCAATATCGAGAGAAAGAAAGAGTACAGGAAAAGCTAGGTACAAGGGATTGGCGCACTACCTTGCAACAGGATATTGTTGATATGCAGAACAGGATTAGTAGCACTGGAATATCTCCGGAATGGAAAAAGCAACTGCAGATTACGATCTCACAGCAGCAATATTACCTTGACCACGATATTAATCCAGCGGAGCCAGGAGCACCAACATTTGTAAGAGAGTTTTTGATGCATACGATTCAACTCTTGCTTCCACTATTGGTTATGATTATTGCAGCAGATATTGTTTCATCTGAGCATAGCGCCGGTACTGTGAAGCTTTTACTGACTAGGCCAGTGAAAAGATGGCGGATTTTGATGAGTAAATATATTACACTAATTCTGTCCGTTTCTTTTCTGGTTTTGGCGTTCGGAGTTCTTTCTTATTTTATTTCAGGGATTGTGTTTGGGTATAAAGGATGGTCAGCCCCTATTTTAACAGGTTTTGTGGTTGAAAAGGGAGAACTAAGTACAGCTGCGGTTCATCTCATTCCACAGTGGAGATTCCTGCTAATGGTATTTGGGTTAGCTTGGTTTGTGTCCCTTGTAGTTGGAACTTTATCATTCATGTTATCTACACTAATCAAAAGCACCGCAGCAGGGATGGGTGTGATGCTTGCTTGTTTGATATCAGGAGCCATTTTAACTAGTATGGTATCTTCATGGGAGTCCGCGAAATATTTATTTATGGTGAATTTGACTCCAACTGATTATTTAACTGGATCAGCTCCTCCGATTGAAGGGATGACGCTTGGTTTTTCATTAATGGTCCTTTTAATCTGGGGTGCTGCGGGGATATTTGTTTCATTTTTCACCTTTACAAGAAAAGATATATATTAGGTCTAATTAAGGCAATCTATTCTGAGATAAAACTAATCACTGCGAAAAATAAAGAAAAGGCTGATAAATTTTTATCAGCCTTTTTCAATGGGGTTTAATTACAATTCAAACAGATATGTTTGTTTCCTCTACTAATTTGACAAAACTTCAACCTTTTTTGCTTTTACAATGTAGATTCGATAAAGAATAAAGGCCAAGATTGAGATAATAGCACCTGATATATAAGGAAGTCCGATGGCGATAGTGTACAGCCATCCTCCAAGTGGTGGCCCAACAATTCTTCCGAAGGAATCAAAGGAAGACAGAAGTCCGGTCGCACTGCCATGTCCAGCCGTGGACGTTTTGGTAAGGAGGGAAGAAATACTTGGGCGAATTACACCATTCCCGATACCAAAAATCGTTAAATAGATAGCGGCAGTAGTAAAGCTATGGACTAATAAAATCAACGCAAATCCGATGGCTGAAATGATAATTCCAGCTTGAATAACAGGGCCCTCTCCGTATTTCTTAGTTAATTTCCCCATTAAGCCACCCTGAACAAAAGCACCTGCAAGACCCATGATCATAAAGACATAACCCATTTCTGTGGCATCCATTCCTGCCTTTTTGGCAGCAAAATAGGCGAATGTTGCCTCCAACCCTGAAAGGGACAAGGATATGAACAGTTGCAAAATGAAAAGGATGGACAGTGCCCCACTGAAGGAATGCCATAAGGATATTTTCCTGTCCACATGATCACGTCGGTGCTCGGCTGATAAAGATTCTTTTAATAGGAAAACAACGAGTACAAACGTCACCATTGATGAAATTGCAGAAATATAAAAAGGGAGGCTTAAACTCGTTTTCGAGAAAATACCTCCGATAGCTGGACCGAATACAAATCCAAGTCCAATCGCAGCTCCTATCGCCCCCATGCCTTTTCCACGATCTTCTGGTGTTGTAATGTCGGCAACATAGGCCATCGTAGTAGGCATAGTAGCTGATGATAAAAATCCACCAATAATTCGGGAAGCAAATAGCCACCACAAATTAGTTGAAACAGCCATCATAAGGAAAGAAATCGCCAAACCAGCAATTCCAGTTAGCATCACTGGTTTGCGGCCCATTCTATCTGAAATTCTGCCCCACATCGGTGCAAATAAAAGCTGTAATAAGGAGTAAACAGCCATTAATAGACCAAGTTCAGTAGGTGATGCCCCAAATTCTTCAGCATAAAAGGGAAGTACTGGAATCATAATCCCGAAGCCAACATAGACAAGAAACATAATGAGGAACAGGATGAGTAATGATTTATCTTTTTTCAAT
>CAURFY010000236.1:0-4821 GCA_963524115.1 uncultured Bacillus sp. | reverse complement strand
CCTTTAATCTGCTCAAGAACGCTAGGGATGACGATATCTGCCGTGATTAAAAGCCCGTTGATTCTTTCAAGCAAATGATTTCTCCCACCTGAGATAAAGGCTTTTATAAATTTTTGACCGTCAATTGTTCGAACAGTAGCCCCTGTCTTTTCAATAGACTCTCGAAATGCTTCTACCGTAAAGTACACGACCTCCTCTCCACGGGAAATAAGCTCTTGCACAACCCCAATAGTTGGATTGATATGCCCTTCTGATCCAGCATTAATAAATAAAACACGGGCCATTTCTACCACTCCTTATTGATTCTTTAATTCCTTAATCTTTATTGTCAGTTCGTTAAATCTTTGATCAAGCTCTTTATACTCTGGGCTTTTTGAAGATAAAAAGCTCAATTTCCCTAATACTTCTTGGCGCTCTGTTTCAAACTTTAAGCACTGTTCTGCACTTGAATCTACTTTTTCATTTGATTGCCTTAATTTCTTTTGAATGCGATGATTTTCAAAAATTAACTGATCAGAAGTGGTTTTCCTTAAGAAATATTGGTCATGTGAAACAACCACCAACGTACCAGTGTATTCTGCCAACGTAATTTCCAATTGCTCTCTTGAAGGTAAATCTAAATGGTTTGTCGGTTCGTCTAAAATGAGGACATCTTTATCTTCCAGTATATATAGCATTAGCTTACACTTCACGCGTTCACCCATACTCATTTGATCAATGGGCTCAGACCATTGGCTCGCTGTAAATCCTAAATGCTTCATTAAATTCTGAACCTTACCCCGTTCTATGAATGTTTCACGCTTAAATAATTGCTCTGGCGTTTGATCTAGAGGTAAGTCAAATACTTGCTGTGTTAAATAACCAATATTCGCTGATGGAGAAACCCAAATATCCCCACAAGCCTGCTCAATGCCTAATATAATATTTAAAAATGTCGTTTTTCCACTACCATTCGGGCCGATAAGTGCGACTTTTTCCCCGTGCTGAATGGTAAAATTCGTCTGTTCAAATAAGATTCGTTCCCCAAACTGCTTTTTTATATCTTTTACATCTAATTATCTTTTGCCCACCTTCGTTTTTGCATATATTGTAATATGAACCTGATGATCTTCTTCAACTCGTTCAATCCTCTTCTTATCCAGTTCCTTTTCAAGACGTTTCCGCTTCGATTTGACCTGAGAATCCATTCGTTTTGCTTTGACACGGTAAAATTCCTTAAACGATTCTTGTTTTGTCGATTCTGCGTGTGCTTTGTGAGACCACGACGTTAACTCGCTAATTTGTCTCTCAACTTGTTCAATGTTTCTTTGTTGCTTTTCGTACTCTCTTGCTTGCGTTAATCTTTTTTGGTCTCGAATGTTAATATAGTGGGAATAGTTTCCTTTTTGCTCGATTAATTTCGTATTTTCAATCGACCAAACTTTTGTCACGATTCGGTCCAAAAAATATCTGTCGTGTGAAACGACTATGATGGTTCCTGGATAATTTTTTATTTTATCAACTAACAACTGCATACTTTCAAAATCTAGATGATTTGTTGGCTCATCTAATAAGAGTAAGGATGGAGCTAAGGCAAAACCTTTTGCCAGGCGAATTTTGAGCTTTTCTCCCCCACTTAACGATTCATAAGGCACATCCGGAATATACCATTTCGCCATTAGGGCCGCTTCTTCCTGTGTTACATGCTCAGGAGAGTATGTTTTTTTCTCCTGATCCACTAAAAAGACATCGGTATTGTGATGAACCCATTCAACCTGTCCCTCAGTAAGTTTTATATTTCCCTGTAAAATCTGTAATAGCGTTGTCTTCCCGCTACCATTGCGGCCAATTAGACCAATCACTTCCCCACGATTTACTGTCGCGTTTATATCTTTAAAAATGATACGGTCAATCAGTTCTAAACAAATATGATGTAATTTTACGATTTCTGTCATCAAATCGCCCCTTCTTTTTTCAGGGAGAAAAAAATCCTCCCAAATAAATTTGGAAGGATTAGTTGCGTTTTTCATAACGAAAATAAGCTATGTATGAATAGCTTGAAATTATATATGGAAAATGGGCAGACTAATCCTATTTTTTAATTTGAAAAATATAATTTTCAAATGTTTGAAATAAGATTAGTTAATCATCGGCCACCCATCATCCCTTCAACTTCGATTGAATCTATATTACCCAAAAAATCACCAAAAGTCTAGCCAAGGTTGAAATGAACTTAAAGTACTTTACTTAAAAATGACTTAGTTCGTTGATGTTGGGGATTACCGAATAATTCATTTGGTTCATTTTCTTCGACGATATAGCCTCCGTCCATGAATATCACTCGATCGCCTACTTCTCTTGCAAAACCCATTTCATGGGTAACAACGACCATTGTCATTCCCTCTTTTGCAAGCTGTTTCATAACCTCTAAAACATCTCCAACCATTTCAGGATCAAGTGCAGATGTCGGTTCGTCAAACAGCATAATTTTCGGATTCATGGCGAGGGCTCTGGCTATGGCCACCCGCTGTTGTTGTCCACCTGATAGTTCTCCAGGATAACTATCTGCTTTTTCTCTTAGACCTACTTTATCAAGTAATTCAAAAGCAACTTTTTCAGCTTGATTTTTATGGGTTGAGCGAATTTTTATAAGCCCCAATGTAATGTTTTCCAAAACCGTTTTATGTGGGAATAAATTAAATTGTTGAAAAACCATCCCAACTTCTTGTCTTACTTTATTTATATTTACTTTCGGGTCCGTAATATCATTTCCATCGATAATTACCTCACCACCCGTAATGTCCTCTAGGCGATTTAAGCAACGAAGAAAAGTACTTTTTCCTGAACCTGATGGTCCTATGACACAAATAACTTCTTTTTCCTGAACTTCTGCATTGATATCTTTTAATACTTCTAGTTTTCCAAAAGATTTTCTCAGGTTTTTAACAGTTATGATGCTCATCGAAGCTGAAACCTCCTTTCAACGAAACTAGCAAGCATGGTCAACAAGTAAATGATGATAAAGTAAATGACACCTACTGCTAGCCAAATTTTAAAAGCTTCAAATGTGGCAGAAGCTTGAATTTGGCCTTGCTGTGTTAAATCTGCAATGCCAATAACGGATAGAAGCGAAGTATCTTTCAAACTAATAATGGATTGGTTCGTAATGGTAGGCAGCATTCTTCTAAATGCCTGTGGAAGTATGATAAAGCGCGTAGTTTGTCCACTTGTAAATCCGATGGATCTTGCTGCTTCAGTCTGTCCTCTATCAATAGATTGAATGCCCGCTCTTATAATCTCGGAAAAATAGGCTCCTGCATTAATGGCAACTGTAACGATACCAGCTGTTGTATTGTCTAGTGAAATCAAATTTAAAGAATTTAAACCAAAATAGATAAAAAATAATTGGACAATAAAAGGCGTTCCTCGAATCGCATCAACATAGACCTTTGCGATCCAATTCAAGATTTTAATTGGAGCAAGTCGCAACAAGGCAACCATTAAACCAATTAAAAAACCAAGTATTATAGCAATCACAAAGATATAAAGTGTCACTTGAAGCCCTTCTAATAATATTGGCAATGCTGCAACAATTATATCCACTCACTTCATTCCCTTCCAAAAAGAAAGCGCGCACGATGCGCGCCTTTTGTCTGTATTTATTCTTATTCTATTCGCCTAGATAAGTTTTTAAAATCTCATCATAGGTTCCATCTTTTTTAAGTTCAGCAAAGCCTTTGTTGATTTTTTCTAGTAAATCTTGGTTTTTCCCTTTTAATACGGCAATTCCATATTGGTCTCCATTTAGACGATCACCGACAATTTTTAATCCAAGCTCTTGTTGGGCAATTGCATAGGAGATAACAGGATAATCTTCAATTAATGCATCTGCATTTCCATTAGATACTTCTTGGAACATTGCAGGACTATCATTAAATTGGACTACGGTAATGCCTAATTTAGTAGCGTTGTCTGTTGCATATTTAGCACCAGTTGTGCCTTTTTTAACGGCAACTTTTTTTCCATTTAGATCATTAACGGATTTAATACTTGAATTATCATCTTTTACTACTACAGTTAAGCCTGCATCAAAATACGGTGTGGAGAAATCTACTACTTTCTTTCTATCTTCTGTAATACTCATTCCTGCAATCGCAACATCAAGTTGATTTGCTTGCATGGCTGGGATAATTCCGCCAAAATCCATTGGGGAAAGTTTGATTTTGAAATTTTGATTTTTCGCAATAGCATTGATTAATTCAATATCGATCCCCTTGTACTCGTTTCCTTCTTTAAATTCGAACGGTGGATATGTTACATCTACTCCCACCTTATAAACCTTTTCTTTGTCGGCTTTTTTATCTGCTGTTTTATCAGATCCACAGGCAGAGATTAAAAGAGCGAGAATCAATAACATACTAAATAAACCAAATTTCTTCAAATAAATCACTCCATTTTTACAATATTGATATAACACTGATAATTAAAATACTTTTTAATAATATACCATACGAAACTATAAATTTAATAGCATAAATTTTTGGAATATAATTACTCTTATGTATATATTGGCAATGCGACTATTACCTTATCACTTTAAATCCTATTATTATAGAGGTATTTATTGAAAAATAATGTTATTCTTTCAGGACTTAATTAAGACACATTCAATTATTTTATTATTTTAAAATACAACTATTTATAATCACCATTGTACATTTCTATTTAGCAAAACTGACCTGTTTCATATAATCAATCAAATATTTAGTATGAAATGGTGAAAAAGTATTATAAAATAAGTAAATATTTTTTAAATTATTATATAATTAAAAAAATTAAAAA
>CAURFY010000235.1:0-4851 GCA_963524115.1 uncultured Bacillus sp. | reverse complement strand
AATGATGGTGGTTTGGGTATCTTTAGTTTCTCCGTTCACCTGTGATTTTGACCGTTTCCGCCGTGTCCAGTTGTGGTGAAAAAGCTCTGAGTGTGGATCTAAATGATCTTTATAGCTCATCAAATCACCTCGTAGGTAGGATACTTGAAACGATGCAATATTCGATAAAGAATATCACACTTTTAGATTTTGTTAAAAAAGAAAAAGTATTCGTGGGAAACATTTGTTAGAGCCAAAAGAATGCGGATTTAGTCGATTTATTGGGTATTTACGATAAACCATTATTTTAAAACTGGAAAATAAAATGATTCTTTCTGAGTTTCTCACGTTGCCAGTTTTGTCAGGATATACTAAAATAATATGGGATGCTTGAATAATTAGAATTTTAATACTATTTTAGCTAAGTAAATAATCGGAGGGAGGGGAGGTTGTCCTTGAGACAGCCGGCTTATGAGTATAAGTAAAATGATCAATGAAGTTTTTCCCGCGGCAACTGCCGAACAATGGAAACAAAAAGCCGAAGAAACCTTAAAAGGAAAACCTGTTGAGACACTTGGAAAGAGTACATACGAAGACATCAGGTTGAAACCGTTATATTCAAAAGAAGATTTGGAAAACCAAATCGTTTCCCAGTTTCCAGGGTATCAGGATTACCGAAGAGGAATTAATCCGCTTGGCTATGTGACAAGTGACTGGAAAGTTGCACAAACCATCACAGCAACAAATTCAGATGAATTAAAAGAGTTACTTTTGTCTTCATTCCAAAAAGGACAAACAGCTATTTCTTTTGAGGTATCAGAAGCGTTATTGTCAGAAATTCCTGCCATTTTAGCTGATATCGTTACCTCTTACCCATTCAGTCTTAATGCAAAGAAATATCAAGCTGAGTTATTGAAAGCGGTACAAACCTTAGCTGAAGAATCTGATGGGACACAAGAAGTATCCGGATATATAGGGATGGATCCAATTGCTATCGCTGTTGAATCAGGTTCTGAAGTTGAAGGTGTTTACGAACAATGGGCAAAGACGATTAGGGTTACAGCAGAAAGCTTCCCAAATCTAAAAACCATCTTAGTTGATACCACTCCTTACCATAACGGTGGAGCCAATGCTGTGCAGGAGTTAGCAATTGCCTTAGCTACTGGAGTCGAGCATATAAGCAAATTAACAGAACAGGGATTAAGCTTGGAAACCATTCTTGATAAAATGGTGTTTAAATTTGCAATCGGTTCCAACTTTTTTATGGAAATGGCTAAATTACGTGCCGCAAGATTACTGTGGAGCAAATTGACTGAAAGCTATGGAGCTACGCCTGAATTGCGAAAAATGGTGATTTCTGCTGAAACTTCTAAATTCACAAAAACAATGTATGATCCATATGTGAATTTATTAAGAGCAGGAAATGAAGCATTTTCGGCTATCCTTGGTGGAATCCAATACTTGCATGTAAGTCCATTCAATGAGCCAGAAGGCCATGCGACTGCTTTTTCTGACCGGATTGCCCGCAACACTCAATTGATTATTAAAGAGGAAGCCCATTTGAAAAAGGTGGTCGATCCAGCCGGAGGTTCATGGTATATTGAATCATTGACCAATGAGGTTGCCCAAAAAGCATGGGATCTTTTCCTAGAGATAGATGCAAAAGGCGGAATTATTTCCACTCTACGCTCAAATTGGCTGCAGGAACAAATTTCTGCTGTTAAAGAAAAGCGACAAAAAGATATATTCACACGTAAGCAAAGTATTATTGGAACCAATATATATGCAAACCTGCAAGACCAGCCGCTTCAAGTTGCTGAAACCAAAGTGGGGTCCAATGCTGAATTCGCTATCAAGCCAATTGCCCAAGAACGTTTGGCCCAGGGTTATGAAGCATTGCGTAGTCATGCTGAACAATTATCTGAGCAAACAGGAAAAGTACCAGCTGTTGGCTTGATTGCACTTGGAGCTTTAAAACAGCATAAAGCACGTGCCGATTTTATCACTGGTTTTGTTGCTCCTGGAGGAATCCAAACTATAAAAAGTGAGGAAATCAATTCATTTGAAGATGCAGTCGCATTTGTAGAAAACACTCCATTAAAACATTACTGTATTTGTGGAGGTAATGACCAATACAACGAAGTTTTACTTGAATTGGTAACGAGTCTTCATAATCAATATCCAAATGTACAGCTATACCTAGCAGGTGTTCCAGAAAATCAATCAGCATTTTCTGATGCTGGGGTTACTGATTTCATTACGGTGAAAAGTAATTGCTATGAGACACTCTCAAAGCTTCTAGATGAAATGGAGGTGGAATCAAAATGAAAAAACCAGATTTTAAATCAATAGAAATTTTGCAGGACCAAGAATTAACAAAAAAAGATTGGCAAGTGAATGCAGAAGCAGAAGTTTCTAAATCTCTTGATGATCTATTATTTGAAACAAATGAGTATATCAAGCTTAAGCCGCTTTATTCCAAAGAGGATCTTGATGGCATGACGCATCTTGATGATAAACCAGGGATTGCCCCTTTCACTCGTGGACCCTATCCGACGATGTATGTAAATCGTCCATGGACAGTTCGACAGTATGCTGGTTTCTCAACCGCTGAGGAAAGTAATGCTTTCTATCGCCGAAATTTAGCGATGGGACAAAAAGGTCTTTCTGTTGCTTTTGACTTAGCAACTCACCGTGGTTATGATTCTGACCATCCGCGTGTAGTAGGTGATGTTGGTAAAGCCGGAGTAGCAATTGACTCAATCCTTGATATGAAAACATTATTTGACGGGATTCCACTCGATCAAATGTCTGTTTCAATGACCATGAACGGTGCCGTTTTACCAATTATGGCTTTCTATATTGTGACAGCTGAAGAGCAAGGAGTAAGCCAGGAGAAATTATCTGGTACGATTCAAAATGATATTTTAAAGGAATACATGGTTCGAAATACGTATATTTATCCACCTGAAATGTCAATGAAAATTATTGCTGATATTTTTGAGTATACTTCAAAATATATGCCTAAGTTTAACAGCATCAGTATTTCCGGCTATCACATGCAAGAAGCAGGGGCACCAGCGGATATTGAGTTAGCTTACACTTTGGCTGATGGACTTGAATATGTAAGAACTGGTTTAAAAGCAGGAATTCCAATCGATAAATTTGCACCAAGACTTTCGTTCTTCTGGGCAATTGGAATGAACTACTTCATGGAAGTTGCAAAAATGCGTGCGGCACGTACTATTTGGGCGAAAATGATTCAGACGTTTGAGCCTAAGAATGCCAAGTCACTTGCACTTAGAACACATTCGCAAACTTCAGGCTGGAGCTTAACAGAGCAGGATCCATTTAACAATGTCACTCGTACGCTTATTGAAGCTCACGCAGCGACAATGGGTCATACTCAATCACTCCATACAAATGCCTTGGATGAAGCGATTGCTCTTCCAACTGACTTTTCGGCACGGATTGCGCGAAATACGCAGTTATTTTTACAAGAAGAAGCAGGAGTTACCAATGTAATCGACCCATGGGGAGGCTCCTATTATGTGGAGGCCCTTACTGAGCAATTAGTTAAACGTGCTTGGGAGCATATCGAGGAAATTGAAAATCTTGGTGGAATGGCCAAAGCGATTGAAACTGGGCTTCCAAAAATGAAAATTGAAGAAGCAGCTGCCCGCAAACAGGCTCAAATTGACTCTGGCAAAGAAATCATCATTGGGGTTAACCAACATCGCCTTGAAAAAGAAGAAGATATTGATATTTTAGAAGTTGATAATACTGCTGTTAGAATAAAACAGCTTGAAAAGCTCGCTCTTTTAAAATCAACACGTGATGAGGAATCAGTTCAAGAAGCACTTGCTGCTATTACTCGTGCTGCTGAAACAGGTGAGGGCAACTTATTAGAACTTGCAGTTAATGCTGCTAGACTAAGAGCGTCACTTGGAGAAATTTCCACCGCAATTGAAGTCGTTGCAAGCCGCCATAAGGCGATCATTCGCTCTATTAGCGGAGTTTATAGCACTGCATTTTCAAATGAAGAAGAAATTGCTATTGTTAAGCGTATGACAGATGAATTCTTAGAAAATGAAGGAAGAAGACCTCGGATTCTTGTAGCTAAGTTAGGTCAAGATGGTCATGATCGCGGGGCTAAAGTTATTGCAACGGCCTTCAGTGATTTAGGCTACGACGTTGATATGGGGCCACTATTCCAAACACCAGAGGAGACTGCTCGACAGGCAGTGGAAAACGATGTACATGTTGTCGGATTTAGTTCACTTGCTGCTGGTCATAAGACATTATTGCCTCAATTGGTTGACGAATTGAAAAAGCTTGGTCGTGAGGATATCCTTGTTGTAATCGGCGGGGTCATTCCGGCACAAGATTATGATTACTTATATCAACATGGAGCAGCCGCCATTTTTGGACCTGGTACCGTGATTCCGATTGCCGCACAAAAAGTAATCGAAACGATTTATCAAAGATTGGGCTATGAGGAAGTGGTAAAGTAATGGGCGTGAACAAAAACACGGATAGGGATGAACCGGGAAATTTGAATCGTATGTCGAATTCCCCTCAAAAACGGTTCAGGAAACGGTCAGATGTTTTTGAACCTAGTATCGAGGAGCTAGCCACCGGAGTCCGCTCTGGCGATAGAAGCATGCTAGCTCGTGCGATTACTCTCATTGAAAGTAACGCTGAGCATCATTTTAAAAAGGGACAGCAGCTTTTGCAAAGTTTACTTCCATATTCAGGTAATTCAATCCGGATTGGTATTACCGGTGTTCCTGGAGCTGGGAAAAGTACCTTTATTGAGGCCTTTGGCACTTATTTATGTGAACAAGGGCATAAAGTTGCTGTACTGTCTGT
>CAURFY010000234.1:0-4859 GCA_963524115.1 uncultured Bacillus sp. | reverse complement strand
GAATAAAGCTTTTCGTGGTTAAAACCTTGACCGACGAAAAGGATGTTTCGCTCCAAATCCTTCCCAATTACAAACCACGGGTCTCCGGAACCACCAATACCTAAGCCATGGCGCTGACCAATTGTATAGTACATGAGGCCATCGTGGCGCCCCATGATTTCTCCATCAAAGGTTTCCATATTTCCAGGCTGTGCAGGAAGGTAATTTCCAAGGAAATCTTTAAAATTGCGCTCACCGATAAAACAAATGCCCGTACTGTCTTTTTTAGTGGCTGTGGCAAGATTTGCTTTTAACGCCAACTCTCGCACCTTAGATTTTTCTAAATTACCAATCGGAAACAGCACTTTTTCAAGCTGGGTTTGCGAAAGCTGATTTAAAAAATAAGTCTGGTCCTTATTTTCATCAACCCCACGAAGCATTTTATAGGCCCCATCTCGATATTCGACTCGGGCATAGTGCCCTGTTGCCAAGTAATCGGCACCAAGCTTTATGGCATGCTCTAAAAATGCCTTAAACTTTATTTCTTTATTACACATGACGTCTGGGTTTGGGGTCCTTCCCGCTTTGTATTCTTCTAGGAAATAAGTAAACACCTTGTCCCAATATTGTTTTTCAAAATTCACAGCATAATAAGGAATGCCAATTTGATTACATACGCGTATTACATCATCATAGTCTTCTGTTGCTGTACAGACGCCAAATTCATCTGTGTCATCCCAATTTTTCATAAAAATCCCGATGACATCATAGCCCTGCTCTTTTAAAAGCAGTGCGGCGACAGATGAATCCACTCCCCCGGACATACCAACAACGACTCGTGTATCTTTTGGTGCTTTTTGCATGATATCCACCTCGCTAAAATAGCGATCCTTCTAAATTCATTCACTAGTCAATCTTTTAATAATTTTAGCTGTCTCTTCGCCAACCTTTTCTATCTGCTCGGTTGTGTTGTTAATACCAAAGCTAAAACGAATGGAATTGGTCACTCTTTCCGATTGCTTGCCAAACATTGCAACCAAGACATGAGAAGGATCAATCGAACCTGCTGTACACGCCGAACCACTTGAAGCAGCGATTCCGGCTAAATCCAAATTCACTAACATAGATTCGACATTTACTCCAGGAAAACTTAAGTTTAAAACATGTGGTAATGCATTTTCAAGTGATCCGTTTATGAAAAAGTTAACATTTGATTCTGTTAATTTCCGAATCATGATTTGTTTAAATTGTTGATATTGAATCCGCTTCTGTTCAAATCCCGCCTGAACAAGTTTAACTGCCTCGGAAAATCCGACGATTGACGCCACATTCTCTGTGCCTGCTCGTCTCTTTCTTTCTTGCTCTCCACCGAAACTTCGCGGTGACAGTTTTAACCCATCTTTTAAAAATAAAAACCCAATCCCCTTAGGACCATTGATTTTATGTGCAGAAACTGACATTAAATCAAGGTGAAGTTCATGGACATTTATTTTTTCCAAGCCAAATGCTTGAACCGCATCACTATGAAATAAGGCTTGGTGATTAATAAGAATCTGGCCAATCTCTGCAATCGGCTGAATGGACCCTACTTCATTGTTTCCGTACATGATAGAAATGAGAATCGTGTCATCACGCAAAGCACCTTCTACAGCTTGTACTGAAACTCTTCCAGTCTCGTCTACTGGCAAATAGGTAAGCTCAAAACCCTCTTTTTCGAGTTGTTTACAAGCATGGAGAATGGCATGATGCTCAATGACGGTCGTGATGATATGTTTGCCTTTATGCTGATTCGCGTAGGCAATTCCAAATAAAGCTAAGTTGTCTGCTTCTGTTCCACCACTTGTAAAAATTAATTCATTTGGTTTTGCTCCGACACTCGCCGCAATCCCTTCCCTAGCATTATCCAACAGATGGCGTGCCTCTCTTCCAAATGAATGAATGCTTGAGGGATTTCCATATTGTTCATTCATCACTTTAAACATGGACTCGACCACATATGGATGCATCGGTGACGTCGCAGCATGGTCTACATAAATCCTTTCCAAAACCTATTCCACCTACCTTTTAACTAATTACCGTTTTTTACTTTATAACTTAAATATAAAACATATAGGAGTCAGTTTCCGTATCTTCATTAAAATTAGCCAAATCCTCTAAGGTTGTTCCATCAAGTACATCCTTCACGGCATCTCGAATTCGAATCCAAAGCTGCCGTTTAACAGGTTCCTCATCTTCAATCCCCTCAACCGGAGTAATTGGGCCTTCCAAGACACGAATAATGTCTCCTGCCGTAATATGATTGGGTTCGTTTCCTAATACATAACCGCCATATGCCCCACGAATACTTTTCACTAAACCTGCATTTCTTAATGGAGCGATTAACTGCTCTAAGTAATGTTCTGAGAGATCATTTGTTTGCGCAATTGATTTAAGCGAGATCGGCCCATCACCATGTTTTTTCGCCAATTCAATCATAATAGTTAATCCGTATCTGCCTTTTGTAGAAATTTTCATATACTAGCACCTCTTTTAGAATTTTCTTCAGAATGACTAACTGTTTTTAATTGCTTATTAAACTTGTCTAGCATTTTGTTAGTGAAAAACTGGCATTGTGGCAAAGCGAACCCGGCAATATACCCTATTGATACACTAAACAGGACCGTGCCCCAAAATACAGGACCGCCTAACAGCCATCCAACAAATAATACCATGACCTCCATAAATGCCCGAACGTATTTAACCTTCCAACCCGTTTTGATGGTTAAAGCAATCATTAAACTATCTCTAGGGCCTGCCCCGAATTGAGCAGAAATATAAATACCCATACCATATCCATTAATAATTATAGCACTAAACAGCATAATAATTTTCCCTACTGTCATACTTGGTGTCGAAAAAAACGGAAGCGCTAAATATAGATCGATAAACAAACCGATTAGAACCATATTTAAAAATGCCCCGAATTGAGGGAATTCCTTTGAAATCAACGAAGCTGCTATTAAAATAAAAATCCCAACGATAATCGACCAGGTTCCAATGGTTAACCCAAACTGGTAAAACAAACCAATGTGAAGCACATCCCAAGGTGACGCGCCTATACTTGCCTTTATTTGTAATGAAATCCCTAAAGACATCATGGCGAGTCCAAGAATAAATATGAATAATCTTGGAACTACTTGACCTTTTCTTTTATTCCCCATTTAATAACACCTCGCTTTAATTGCACTATATCAATATAAATTTTATCAAAATCCTAAGTATTTTGATAGGTATTACAAATTATAGCATAAGAAAATGCAATTTTCCTTTTTACGTGATATGTTAAAAGGAATGAATCCTTATTAAAAGAGTACCGTATAGCTATGGAGAGATGAATATGTCAGATAAACCGCTTGCCTTTAGAATGAGGCCAAAAAGTATTGAAGAAGTGTTCGGACAAGCTCACTTAGTTGGCGAAGGAAAAATCATTAATCGAATGGTCACAGCAAAACAATTGTCCTCGATGATTCTATATGGACCACCAGGGATTGGAAAAAAATAGATTGAAAGTGCAATAGCCGGTAGAACAAAATATGCCTTTCGCATGCTAAATGCCGTCACGAACAATAAAAAGGATATGGAAATTGTGGCAGCGGAAGCAAAAATGTCCGGTAAAGTTATCCTGCTGCTCGATGAGGTTCACCGTCTTGATAAGGGAAAGCAAGATTTTCTACTTCCTTATTTAGAAAGCGGAATGATTACCTTAATCGGCGCCACCACTAGTAATCCCTATTTAGCGATTAACCCGGCAATTCGAAGCCGATGTCAAATATTTGAGTTAAAACCACTAAGTCCTGAGGATATTAAGCTGGCTCTTACTGCGGCACTTCATGATCCAGAACGAGGACTTGGGAAGTACAATACCGAAGTTTCTGATGAAGCTTTAACCCATTTAGCCAACGCTTCGAATGGTGATGTTAGGAGTTCGTTAAATGCACTCGAATTGGCTGTTTTATCAACTGTCTGTAGTGAAGATGGAAAGATCCGCATAAACCTAAAGACGGCTGAGGAATGTATCCAGAAAAAAAGTCTCTCCTACGACAAGGATGGAGATGGCCATTATGACGTCATGTCTGCTTTTCAAAAATCGATTCGCGGCAGTGATGTAAACGCCGCTCTCCATTATTTAGGAAGGTTAATCGCGGCAGGTGACATGCCAAGCATTAACAGACGGTTGTTGGTGATCTCGTATGAAGATATCGGTCTTGCGAATCCCCAGGCTGGTGCAAGAACTCTTGCCGCAATCGAATCCGCCGAACGGCTCGGTTTTCCTGAAGCGAGGATTCCACTTGCCAACGCGGTCATTGAGCTATGTTTATCACCTAAGTCAAACTCTGCAGTTTTGGCCATTGAGGCTGCCCTCGCTGATGTTCGCAGCGGTAAGTCGGGCGAAGTTCCCGCACACTTACGCGATGCTCATTATAAAGGAGCGAAAGAACTCGGCCGTGGTATTGATTATAAATACCCCCATGATTTTGAAAACGGCTGGGTGAAACAGCAGTATTTACCTGATAGATTAAAGAACAGCATTTACTATAAGCCGAAGTTAACCGGGAAATATGAACAAGCGCTTGCAACTGTCTATGAAAAAATCAAAAAAAAATAAGGCTGACCAAATGTCAGCCTCAGACTGTCGAGAAACTCTCGACAGTCTATTATTTTGCAAAAAAACTTTAGTGACTGTGTATTATTAATAAAATATAGGCTGCTCAATTGGGATGGTGATTTCCATTCCAGGCGCTTCGCGAACCTTAGGGGCGGGCGGTGAGCCGCATCAAAGCTAAAGCTCCTGCGGGGTCTCACCTGTCCGCTGCTCCCGCAGGAGTCTTCGCGCCTGTAAC
>CAURFY010000233.1:0-4868 GCA_963524115.1 uncultured Bacillus sp. | reverse complement strand
CAAACCGACTACTGACCCACTTTGAAGGCTTACGATTATTGAAAGAAGCCTCTTTAGAAGAAATTACAGCAATTAAGGGAATTGGGACGGCAAAAGCCATTCAAGTGCTAGCGGCTGTTGAGATTGGAAGACGGATAGCCAATTTGGTTCATGAGGACCGCTATGTCATCCGTTCTCCTGAAGATGGAGCTAAGTTGATGATGAATGATATGCGTTTCTTATCACAGGAGCATTTTGTTTGCCTTTATTTAAATACAAAAAACCAAGTTTTGCATAAGCAAACAATTTTCATCGGCAGCCTAAACGCCTCGATTGTCCATCCACGCGAGATTTTTAAAGAAGCTTTCCGTCGATCTGCCGCATCCATTATTTGCCTTCATAATCACCCTAGCGGAGATCCCGCGCCAAGCCGTGAGGATATTGAAGTCACAAAACGTTTAGCAGAATGCGGAAAAATCATTGGCATAGATTTGCTAGATCATCTCATAATAGGTGAGAATAAATATATTAGTTTAAAGGAAAAAGGTTATTTATAGCACTATGATTTTGGTTAGCGTTACGATATAATATTATTTATGATTTTTTGACAAAAACAGGCCAAAAATGAAACGTTAAAACTAAAATCATCTGCAAATATTCGTGAAATATTTGAGCTTATCTTTACATTGTTTTTTGAAAAAAAGGGGAGATACAAACCATGTTTGGATTTGGAACGAAAGATCTTGGAATCGACTTAGGTACCGCAAACACGCTTGTCTATGTAAAAGGAAGAGGAATCGTTTTAAGAGAGCCTTCTGTTGTTGCTTTTCAAACAGATTCTAAACAAATTGTTGCGGTAGGAAATGACGCGAAAAATATGATTGGTCGTACTCCTGGGAACGTCGTGGCTCTTCGCCCGATGAAGGACGGCGTAATCGCTGATTATGAAACAACTGCAACGATGATGAAATATTACATTCGCCAATCAACGAAAACCAAGGGCTTATTTGCCGGAAAGCCATATGTAATGGTTTGTGTACCATCAGGAATTACCGCTGTTGAAGAGCGCGCTGTTATTGATGCGACTCGTCAGGCTGGAGCAAGAGATGCCTATACGATTGAAGAGCCGTTTGCGGCTGCAATTGGAGCTAACTTGCCAGTATGGGAACCAACAGGGAGTATGGTTGTTGATATCGGAGGCGGAACGACGGAGGTAGCCATTATTTCTTTAGGCGGTATTGTTACTAGCCAGTCGATTCGAATTGCCGGAGATGAAATGGACGATGCTATTATTCTGTTCATCCGTAAGCATTATAACTTAATGATTGGTGAGCGAACTGCAGAAAATATTAAAATGGAAATTGGCTCTGCAGGTGACCCTGAAGGAATCGACAACATGGAAATTCGTGGTCGTGATTTATTAACGGGTCTTCCAAAAACTATTGAAATTACGGCTGAAGAAATTTCTAAGGCCCTTCATGATACAGTGTATGCGATTGTTGATGCTGTGAAGGTTACCCTTGAAAAGACACCACCGGAACTTGCTGCAGACATTATGGATCGTGGGATTGTGTTAACTGGTGGGGGTGCGTTACTCCGTAATTTGGACAAGGTCATTAGTGAAGAGACCAAAATGCCAGTCCTCATTGCTGAAAATCCACTAGACTGTGTGGCAATTGGAACAGGAAAGGCACTTGACCATATTCATCTATTTAAAAACAAAGCTAGAGATTCTAGATAATTTTATGAAGCTAAGCGCTAATCTAGGTGCTTAGCTATCCTTTCTTATTTTATAAAAAAAGAGGTGTAAATCATGCCACAGTTTTTTTTCAATAAACGACTGATTATATTGCTCGTCAGCATGATTATTCTCGTGGCATTGATTGGTTTTTCTATAAGGGATAGAAAGCAACTCACTTGGCCAGAGCAGTTTATGAAGGACACGACCGGATTTGTACAAAACCTTGTTTCTAGGCCTGCCAATTATGTTGCTGGCTTCTTCGAAAATTTAAACGATTTGCAGAATACATATAATGAAAATAAAGAATTAAAGAAGCGTGTTGACAAGATCGCTTCGCTTGAAGCTGAAGTTCAACTACTCGAGAAAGAAAATAAAAAGCTAAATGATGTTTTGGGCAAAAAGGAAACTCTACGAGACTATGACCCTACCCAAGCAACTGTCATTGCACGGAATCCAGATCGTTGGAACGAACAAGTGATTATTAATAAGGGTAGTGTAAACGGAATCGAGAAAAAAATGGCGGTCGTCACAGCAAGTGGTTTGGTTGGCAAGGTAAATTCGGTTAACAAGTTTACCTCGACTGTACAGCTATTAAGTGCGAATGATCCGAAAAACCGGATATCTGCGGTAATTTTGGGTGGCGAACAGGAAGTACATGGACTGATCATGGGCTATGACGAGAAAAAGAAATTACTTTTGTTAAAACAAATCCCAGCTGATGCCAAAGTAGCTAAGAAACAAAATGTGGTTACCTCCGGTTTAGGTGGCATATTCCCAGAGGGGCTTCCAATCGGCAAGGTTGTTAAAGTTGTTCCAGATGAATATGGGCTAACGCAAACTGCCTATATAAAACCAGGTGCGGATTTTTATGATATTGAGAATGTTATGGTGATTAAAAGAAATATGGCACAGCCGCAAAGCTCTGATATGGTAGATGATAAGGGGGAAGAACTGTGAGAAGAGTCCTTCTTCCCGTATTATTCACAGGCTGCTTCATTTTTGAAAGTATTTTTATCGAATTAATGCCAGCTAAGTTTTTTAATGGACAACATATTTTAGTCCCCCATATGTTAATGATTGCGATTTTATTTCTGACGATTTATGGAAGCAGAAACCTAGGAATATTATATGGATTTATCTTTGGGATGCTTTTTGATGTGGTGTATACTGAAGTAATCGGTATTTATTTATGTATGCTACCATTAATTGCTTATTTGATCTCAAAAATAATGAAAGTTCTTCAAACAAACGTGATTATCGTATCAATTGTCACGCTCTTCGGCATTGCTCTCCTAGAGATTGGTGTATATGAAATGAATTTTTTAATACATAAAACGACGATGGGGTTTTCAAGTTTTTTAGGGAACCGTTTGATGCCAACGCTTATTTTGAATCTTATTTTCGTTATTCTGGTGGCCTATCCATTTAAGAGACAATTTGAGAATTTAGCAGAGCAATTGCGAAATGAATAGTTTTTTGTCGGGAAATATCCAATCTAATCCGCGTAATTAAAAAGGATTTTTCAGATTCCTGTCGAATTCTTTTTATCATTGAGGTGAACATTCTACCATGAAAAAAATGCAAAATGTAACCATAAAAGGAACGAAAGACGGAATTACTCTGCATCTCGATGACTCATGCTCGTACGATGAGCTTAAAAAAGAACTGGATCAGAAGCTCTCTGCTAATGCTCGTTTTAATGAGGATCAGCCCCTAACTTCAGTGAAAGTGCAAATGGGAAATCGCCTTTTAACTAAAGAACAAAACGAAGAGATCAAAGACCTCATTCGACAAAAGAAGAATCTAGTTGTTGCTGAAATTGTCAGCAATGTCATTACAGTTGAGGAAGCAAGAAGGAAAAAGGCTGAATCCGAGATTAAATCAGTCAACCGGATCATTCGTTCAGGTCAAGTACTCGAGGTTCCTGGCGATTTATTACTTGTTGGCGATGTAAACCCTGGTGGTACGATAAAAGCGGGTGGCAATATATTTGTGATGGGAACCCTTAAAGGAATTGCCCACGCCGGATGCTTTGGAGATGACCAGGCCGTTATTACTGCTTCAATTATGAAGCCATCGCAACTTCGCATTAGTGATTGTATCAATAAATCACCCGATCAATATGCCGAAACAGAAGCAAGATTGTTAGAGTGTGCTTTTATTGATGATAACCGACAAATTGTCGTTGATAGAATACAAGTTTTAATGCATCTTAGACCAAATTTAACAAGATTGGAAGGGGGACGTTAAAATGGGGGAAGCAATAGTTATTACTTCCGGAAAAGGCGGAGTTGGGAAAACCACTACGTCGGCCAACTTAGGTACTGCTCTTGCCTTACAAGGAAAACGTGTGTGTTTAGTCGATACCGATATCGGCCTTCGAAATTTAGATGTTGTAATGGGGCTTGAAAATCGTATTATTTATGATTTAGTGGATGTGATCCAAGGTAGATGCAAAATCCACCAGGCGCTTGTTAAGGATAAGCGGTTTGAGGATCTGCTTTATTTATTGCCTGCCGCTCAGACACTTGATAAAACAGCTATTACACCTGAACAAATGAAGGAACTCATCACCGAATTGAAGCAAGACTATGATTATATTGTCATTGACTGTCCAGCAGGTATCGAGCATGGCTACAAAAATGCTGTAGCCGGAGCTGATCGAGCGATTGTGGTTACCACTCCAGAAGTGTCTGCTGTCCGAGATGCAGACCGGATTATTGGACTGTTAGAAAAAGAAGAAAATATGGAAGCACCAAAATTAGTCATCAATCGTATCCGTAATCATTTAATGAAAAACGGTGATATGCTCGATGTTGATGAAGTCACCGCCCATTTGTCGATTGATTTAATTGGGATTGTGGCAGATGATGATGAAGTGATAAAAGCTTCTAATCACGGTGAACCAATTGCATTAAATCCAAATAGCAAGGCTTCCATAGCATATCGCAATATCGCCAGAAGAATTTTAGGGGAGTCAATCCCATTACAATCTCTTGAGGCTGATGAAAAAGGTGTTTTTACAAAAATCAAGCGTTTCTTTGGTGCAAAATAATTCCTGCCTGTTTTCGATTTCTTCATCGAAGACGGGCATTTTTTGTTTTGGCTCTGTTAAACTAGAATGTTGATTTCCGTTCCAGGCGCTTCG
>CAURFY010000232.1:0-4891 GCA_963524115.1 uncultured Bacillus sp. | reverse complement strand
GAAATATTTGATTTGGGTCGGCGTTGCCCTTGCTTTTGCCCTGACTCCATTTTGGCCATCTGGGATGTTGAGTACCCTAGGCCAACCGTTGGCACTCTGGGCATTTTTAAATATAAGAAAGCGGGATTTTTCGTGGCGGGAATGGTTAGTACTTACTCTTCTTCCGCTCTATTCTAGCTTTGTGCTTGGTTTTTTCTTTTTTCTTGTTGCAATGGGACTACTTTGGCTAAGAGATTTAATCGTGAAAAAAAAATTAAATCTAATTTTCTTAACCAGTATTGCCTATATGACTATCCTTTATTTAGCAATAGAGTATCGCCTTGTCGCTTCCCTCGTTTTCGGGGAAGGGCCCACCAGTCGGGACGAATTCTTGTCATCAAAGCTTAGTTTCTGGCATACAATCAGACTTGCATTTAAGAATTTTACCATAGGTCATACTCATGTCATGACCTTACACACTATGGTAATTCTTCCTGTAGTATTCCTAGTCCTGTTCCTATTAATCAAGAACAAGCAATGGAAAACGGAAAAAAGATTTATGTTTCTATTACTCTTAAATTTCGTGTTATCCGTCTGGTATGCATTTTGGTTTTACAAAGGTTGGGAACCGTTAAAGGAGAAAATTCATCTATTAAATACCTTTAATTTTGCTCGTTTTCATTTTTTACGGCCACTGGTCATATACGTTGGCTTCGCTCTAGCCTTGTCCATCCTTTGGGATATGAAAAAAAAGTGGAAACGTTTCATTATCATTTCAATGATTCTTCAAGTTTTATTTTTAACTGGATTTAATGAGGAAATCCGCTATCGGATTGAAGATTATCCATCGTTTAAAGAGTTTTATGCGGAAAAGCAGTTTCAAGATATAAATCATTTTATTGGCAAATCACAAAAATCATATCGAGTAGCTAGCATCGGGCTTCACCCAGCAATTGCTCAATTTAATGGGTTTTATACACTTGATACGTACAATAACTTTTATCCACTAAAATACAAATACGAGTTTCGAAAAATAATCGCTAACGAACTTGATAAAAATATAACACTAAAAGACTATTTTGATCACTGGGGTAATCGGGTTTACATTTTTGTGGATGAACTCGGAAAAAAATACGATTTCAGAAAAGATTCATCAAAAAAAATTAGGCACCTAGACTTAAATACTGAAGCATTCAAAAAATTAGGCGGTCGATATATTTTTTCATCTGTTCCCATAATAAATGCCGAAGAAAATCACCTTCAATTTCTCAAGTCATTCGACAACAATGAATCAGCCTGGAAGATTTACCTATACGAAGTAAAATAAATATTTTAAGGAGTGAGAGACTATGCAACAACAACCCATCTTATCAATTGTTGTTCCTTGTTATAACGAGGAAGAAGTGTTTAGTGAAACTATAAATCAGTTGACTGAATGTCTTTCTTCATTAATAAAAGAAAAATTAGTCTCAACTGAAAGTTATCTACTATTTGTAGATGATGGAAGTCGCGACAAAACTTGGGAACTCATCCAAGCAGAAAGCACACGAAATCCATTTGTTTCTGGGTTAAAATTGGCCCGCAATTTCGGACACCAAAAAGCGTTAATGGCAGGACTTGAATCTGCAATGGAAAATGCGGATTGCGTCGTTTCGATTGACGCAGACCTTCAGGATGACATTTCGGTCATTCGTGAATTTGTGGTCCAATACTGGCAAGGATACGAAATTGTCTACGGGGTCCGGAAAAGTAGGGATAAGGATACCGTATTTAAACGGGCAACTGCTCAATCTTTTTACCGTTTCATGCAAAAGATCGGAATTAATTTAGTCTATAATCATGCCGATTTCCGGTTAATGAGTAAAAGAGCCCTTGAGGAGCTCTCAAAGTTTAGTGAAACAAATATGTTTTTAAGAGGCATTGTTCCGCTGCTCGGTTTCAAAACCACCGAAGTTTTATATGACCGCAAGGAACGTTTTGCGGGTGAATCAAAATATCCTTTGAAAAAAATGCTTGCTTTTGCCTTTGATGGGATTACTTCATTTAGTGTGACCCCTATCCGGTTTATTACCCTAATTGGGTTTCTGGCCTTTTTTATAAGTGGGATTGCGGGTAGTTATGCTCTCATTGAAAAAATTATGGGACAAACTGAATCAGGCTGGGCATCAATCATGACCTCTTTGTGGCTTATCGGAGGTTTACTATTAATGAGCGTTGGACTTATTGGAGAATATATTGGTAAAATATATGACGAAGTAAAACGGCGTCCACGATATACAGTCGAAACTGAAGTTTTGGTCCGAAACCAAAAGCATCAAGTTTTTACTTCTCATTTTAATCCCAAAAAGGGAGTGAAATAATTGCTTCATCCTTTTTTTCGCTTTTTATTGGTCGGCCTTGTCAATACAGTGGTCGGCCTGTCCAGCATGTATATTCTTCTTCATGCAGTTGGGTTGAGTTACTGGCTTTCTACTTTTATCGGTAATTCAATTGGGGCTGTTGTTAGTTATTTTCTTAATAAAACCTTTACCTTTAAGAGCAACTCTCCCGTTGGTAGAAGCGCCTTTCGGTTTATTATCGTCATCTTGGTTTGCTATTTTATATCGTATTATTTAGGTAAACAATTTACAACCTGGGCATTGGATCAGGTCTCATTCATTTCTAGTTCGTATAAGACTGATATTGCGGTATTGTTTGGTACAGGCCTTTACACGATTTCCAATTATTTTGGTCAAAAACTGTTTGTATTTTCAAAAAAAAGCATTCAAAAAAAAGGAGCCACTGGGTATTAAATACCTTGTGGCTCTTTAGATTCATACTGACTTTTATTAATTTACTTGACCAGTCCTCTGCATTTTTCTTGATAGAACTAGATATATGAATCCAGCACTTACCAGTGCCAATACCCCATTAAAATAAAACGAGGAGGCTGCACCGAAATGATCCCAGATAAATCCGGTTAATATAGAAGCCGGCAATAAACCAATGCCAGTAATCATTGCATACAACCCCATCATTGTTCCTTTTAAGTGACTGGGAGCACGGTCTGCCACCAATGCTTTTTCTACCCCCTTTGTCATCCCTGTATATATTCCATACAAAACAAACAATAACCAGATCCATTGCGCAGAGTGAATCATGGCAAAGGCTACATAGATGAATCCATATAATATATAACCCCCAACAAGCAAATTCTTCCGCCCTATTTTATCTGACAAAAAACCGATTGGGTAGGAAAGAATCGAAGTGGACAAGTGGTAGACTAAATATAATAAAAGAATCTTATCCGTAGTCATCCCGATATCTGATGCGCGCAGAATCAAAAACTGGTTGGAGGAATTGGCAATCGTAAACAACAGGATGACGAGTAAAAGCTGCTTGAGCTGTAAATCTAAATCACGCCAGTTTATACGAAGAGATTTTGTATGATTTAAAGTGATTCCTTTAGAATCTTTTAGAAAAAACAATGAAACAAATCCAATTAAAACAGGAATAATAGAATAAAGAAATACTGTTGAATATTGCTTACCACCAATGAAAATTAAACCAAAGGCTACAGCCACGCCAATTGCGGCCCCAAGCATATCCATTGTTTGTTGAATTCCAAATGAACGGCCGTGTTTTTCTTTCCCGCCTGCTTCAATAATTAACGCATCCCGAGGGGCGGTACGGATCCCTTTACCAACCCTGTCAGCTAGTCGCCAGAGAGAAACACCAATCCAAGACTGGGAGAAAATGAGCAAAAGTCTTCCTATAGCCGAAAAACCGTATCCATATATTGCGAGCCTTTTTCTATTTTTCAAGCGGTCGGAAAAATAGCCAGTAACAAATTTTAAAATACTGGTAATACTCTCAGCCACCCCTTCGATCACACCAATTATCAATGGTGTGGTTCCCACCGAAACAAGAAACAGAGGGACAAGTGGATACACCATATAGGTCCCCAAATCAGTAAAAAAACTGACCAGTGCCACAATTTTTAGGTTCCTCATATTCTCCCCCTCAAACTGTTTTCAAGTATTTCCTTTTATGAGCTACTTAAAGTTATTAGGTTGTTTGTTTTCTACTTTTTAAATTAGCGATGAAAACATAGCTGTGTTTTACAGAAAAACCGAGCGACAACCAAATGATCATTAGGCACACTAGCCCTCCCAATAAGGGGAAATTCATAAGCGAGACGAGAACGAAAGCAGCGATTAATAACAATAGCCAATCAGGCTTTTCAGTAATACTTGTCATTTTATCTGCCAAAAATTTGCTGATAGTCGCCATTCCCATAAAAAAAGAAATAAGAACTCCTAGTAATATAATTACCGCAATCGGAATCCCGACAATCGTGATCGATAATAATGCAACAAAAGCACTGATTCCTAAGAAGGCAATGGCGCCAGTAAGAATTAACCTACCAGGTTGAATTTTCAAATCCCCAGACCCATTCTTAATTCTCTTTTTAAAAATTACCCCAAATATCAATGTAAGCGTTATCATCAAAATACTCCCAGCTACTTTAAGGAGCCAACTCCCCAAAAATAGCGACCAGCCAAGAAATAGACTATTTTTGGTCTCATTGTTTAAATTTAAGGAAAGCACTTGTTCAGTGACGCGAGCCCCTTTTTGTTGTTCAACATCACCTCCGATAACAACCACTGGTCCTTTAATATGTGCTGTGTTATTAATCTTCAAATTACCATTTACAACAATTGCTGCAATGGTCACGGTTCCTTTAACCACGACATCATTCCCAACCACAATTACGCTTTCGACACTTTGATGCTCTGGTATCGTTGTCTGCTTATTGGCTAAAATATTTTCCTTCGCTATTACAGCTGGAGTGGCATACAAGGAAAGCAAAATAATTGCCAAAAAAACATATAATAACCGTGCTGCTCTCAAGACTCTCACATCCCTACAC
>CAURFY010000231.1:0-4892 GCA_963524115.1 uncultured Bacillus sp. | reverse complement strand
CTCTATGCATGTGGACCTACTCCCATGTTAAAAGCATTAGAGTCTAATTTTCCAAACAAAAAGGTATTTTTATCTTTAGAGGAACGAATGGGTTGTGGAATTGGTGCGTGCTTTGCCTGTGTCTGTCATACAGGTGAAGATCCAGCTGGCCATTCTTACAAAAAGGTTTGTACTGACGGGCCTGTTTTTCGGGCAGGGGAGGTAGTCATTTGAGTTCCTTACAAATTGAATTACCAGGTCTTTCATTAAAAAATCCAGTTATGCCGGCATCTGGTTGTTTTGGTTTCGGCAAGGAATATAGTCAGTTATATGATCTCAATCAGCTTGGTGCCATTATGATTAAGGCGACAACAGCAGAGCCCCGGTTTGGTAACCCAACCCCACGAGTGGCTGAAACGGAAGCGGGTATGCTGAATGCAATCGGTCTGCAGAATCCGGGGCTTGAACATGTGATGGCCCAAGAGCTATCGTGGCTTGCCGAGCGCTTTTCTGTGCCGATTATTGCTAATGTGTCTGGTTCTACTGAAGAAGATTATATTGAAGTGGCAAAGAAAATTTCAACTGCACCGAATGTTCATGCATTAGAGCTAAATATCTCATGCCCGAACGTGAAAACGGGAGGAATTGCCTTCGGAACAATTCCTGAGGTTGCGGCTAGTCTCACTCGTAAGGTAAAGGAAGTGTCGGCAGTTCCGGTATATGTGAAATTATCTCCGAATGTAACCAATATTGTTGAGATTGCCAAGGCAGTTGAAGCAGGCGGTGCAGATGGCTTGACCATGATTAACACACTTATTGGAATGAAACTTGACTTGAAAACAGCTAAGCCGATACTTGCCAACAAAACAGGTGGTTTATCAGGTCCAGCAATCAAACCGGTTGCCATTCGAATGATATATGAGGTTAGCCAACAAGTGTCGATTCCTATTATCGGTATGGGCGGAATCCAGTCTGCTGAAGATGTTATCGAGTTCTTTTACGCAGGTGCAAGTGCTGTGGCGGTTGGAACGGCCAATTTTGTAGACCCATTTGTTTGTCCAACCATCATTGCGGAGTTACCACCATTGTTGAAAAAATTAGGCTTTGATCATATTTCAGAATGTACGGGAAGGAGCTGGGGGAAATAACATGAACAACTCGCTAATCATCGCGCTTGATTTTGCGTCTAAGCGTGAAGTATTCCAGTTTCTTAAACAATTTGAAGGGGAGTCTCTATTTTTAAAAGTGGGGATGGAATTATTTTATCAAGAGGGTCCGGCCATTATTTCGGAATTAAAAGAGAAGAATCATCAAATCTTTCTTGATTTAAAGCTCCATGATATTCCAAACACGGTCAATAAAGCGATGAAAGGTCTTGCCCGCCTAGGCGCGGACTTAGTCAATGTCCATGCAGCTGGCGGTAGTGACATGATGTCTGCTGCTCTTGAGGGATTAGAGGCAGGGACACCGAGTGGTTTGGTTCGTCCAAAATGTATAGCGGTAACTCAGCTGACAAGTACATCCGAAGCCCAAATGCGGGCAGAACAACTGATTCCTGTTTCAATTGAGGAATCTGTTCTTCATTATGCAAATGTGGCACAAGGAGCAGGAATGGATGGTGTTGTCTGCTCAACTTGGGAGGCTGGGAAGATTCGCTCTAAGCTTGGCCCATCCTTTTTAACCGTTACACCGGGAATCCGGTTAAGTACGGATCAAACACAGGATCAGAAACGGATCGCGACACCGGACACTGCCAAAGCGGCAGGAGTATCGGCGATTGTGGTTGGTCGTCCAATTACGCAAGCAGCCGATCCTTTACAGAGTTACTTTAAAGTTAAACAAGCATGGGAGGGAGTTTTACGATGAAACAGTTAATTGCCGAAAGATTATTAGAGATTGAAGCGGTGGCATTGCAGCCGAATGACCCATTCACATGGGCATCAGGAATTCGTTCACCTATTTACTGTGACAATCGTTTGACTTTATCTTATCCAGTTGTTCGTAAGGAAATTGCTAAGGGCTTAAAACAGCTCATTCTTGAAAATTTTGCTGATGTTGAAGTGATTGCTGGAACGGCTACTGCAGGGATTCCACATGCAGCTTGGGTTAGTGATTTACTGGATTTACCAATGTGTTATGTTCGTTCAAAACCGAAGGGCCATGGTAAAGGGAATCAAATTGAAGGAAAAACGGTTGCTGGTCAAAAAGTAGTCGTGGTGGAAGATTTAATTTCGACTGGCGGCAGCGTCATCACTGCAGTTGATGCTTTACGTGAAGCAGGGTGTGAGGTTCTTGGCGTTGTTTCTATTTTTACATACCAGTTAGCAAAGGGTGAAGTGATGCTGAAGGAAGCTGGGATTACAGCCTATTCTTTGACTGATTTTACGACTCTTTCTAAAGTGGCAAGTGAAAAAGGGTATATTCAAGCAGCCGATTTGGATACACTTGTAGCTTGGAGGAAAGACCCTACTGAATGGGGAAAACAAAACGCTTAATCACGATTTTTGATGGGAGGATAATTCCGGTTGGGATTATCCTCTTTTTGTTGTGAGTTTATGTCGATATTGTGGCATCGGCAAATAAATCACGAAATCGGCGAATAAATCTGAAAATCGGCGAATAAATCTCGAAATCGGCAAATAATCTTTAAAAAAGTAATTCAAATACTTCGTTTAATTGCTTTGCACGTAGTGAATCCTGCTCTTCATTAGCATAATTTATTTCATCAGGTAAAATTCGATTAAGAAAATCGCTTTCTTCCTGAGATAACGCTCTTACGAATGAACCCTCACTTTTAAAATTGTGATCCTTAAGTTTATGATAGATTTCTTGTCCGATCGAATACTGTTCGGTATAGTTTGATAAAGTTTCTTTTAAATAGCCTAATGTTTTGTCCAAGCATACCACCTCCTAAAATTAGAGTGCAATAAACTGAGGAAAATATGTATGCAAAAAAGATGCTGGCCTCTCATAAATTGAGTGGTCAGCATCTCTTTTATTTTTTTAATTGAAGAACTATTTCCTCAGTAGGTGTTACAAAGACTGTTTGCTGATGATCGTAAATCACAAAGCCTGGTTTTGCTCCGCTTGGCTTTTTCACATGTCGGACCAAGGTGAAATCTACTGGAACAGAACTTGAGGTACGAGCTTTGCTAAAATAAGCCGCTAGTTGCGCTGCTTCCATAATTGTTTTTTCATGTGGAGTGCGACTTCGTATCACCACATGTGAACCTGGTATATCTTTTGTATGGAGCCATATTTCGTCCCGTGCCGCTACTTTGTTCGTTAAGTAATCATTTTGCTTATTGTTTTTTCCAACCAAAATTTCAGTACCATCAGTTGATTGATAACTATCTAGAAGGGGTTTAGCTTGTGATTTTTTTTGTTTTTTTCTTCTATCCCTCATATAGCTTTCTTCAATTAATTCCTCACGGATCTCCTCAATATCTCTTGGAGAAGCTGTTTCAACTTGTTGAAGTAATGATTCAAAGTAAGCTACTTCCTGCTCAGCCTTACCAATTTGCTGTCTAACAATTTCTAAGGCTGTCTTAGCCTTTTGATATTTTGTAAAATATCTCTGTGCATTTTCGGATGGTCCCTTTTGCGGATCAAGTGGAATCGTTACTGTTATACCGTTCTCATCATAATAATTAATGACTTCAACTTCTTTCATTCCTCTATTAACAGCATATAAATTGGCTG
The DNA here is from genome assembly GCA_963524115.1 of uncultured Bacillus sp. Lineage (GTDB taxonomy): Bacteria > Bacillota > Bacilli > Bacillales > Cytobacillaceae > Bacillus_BU. The sequence continues at coordinate 1,211 of CAURFY010000231.1, read as the reverse complement.
TTAATAATTCACCATAAAGTTGAAATTCGTTTGCCCTTTCGGCATCTGCAAAAGTAGATTCTAATTTAACAATCTTTTTTTCATTTTTTTCTTTCTCATTTATCATGAACCGGAGAAGATCAGATGATTTTTGCTTAACGCGATCCCGTTCAGCTTTCCCAAAATAATACCGATCAAGCATTTCGCTTAAACTTGGAAACATTTTTGCTTCGCCTTGCGAATGCTCTAACGGAAATAAGTAAAATGATTCCTTCCCTTGACTCATTGTAATCGCCGGAGAATAATCATAACTTTTTATCTTCTGAAACATGGTGGTAAAGGTTTGGGGCAAACTCGCACGATTGGCTATTCCAGCTTGATAGACCACTTCTTTAGCAAGTAGCGGGGAAACGCCTGCGAAGTTATTTACAAGCTGCTGATCAAGCTTGCCTGCATTAAAATCTAACTTTCTAACTATAGTCTCTTCATTTAAATCGAAAGGACTTACCTTATCCTGCGCTGGTGGAAGAATATATGGTTGACCAGGTAAAATCGCCCGATGGCTGTTAACGGCAAATGAGACATGCTTAATGCTGTCCAAAATCATGTTTCGATCTTTATCAACTAGGATAATGTTGCTATGGCGTCCCATGATTTCAACAATCAATTGTTTGTAGGAAATATCGCCTAGCTCATTTCGCCCCTTAACTTCGAAAACGATGATTCGATCTAAACTAATTTGCCTAATATCTTCAAGAATAAAACCTTCTAAATGCTTTCGCATTAGCATGCAGAACATAGGTGGTTCATTTGGGTTTTCGTACACTTCATTTGTGAGCTGAACTCTGGCATAGGTCGGGTGGATAGAAAGTAGTAGCCGATGATTCTTTCCATTTGCTCGAATCACCATCAAGAGCTCATTTGGGAATGGTTGTTGTATTTTATTGATTCTTCCACCTTTAAGTGCTTGGGAAAGTTCGTTTGTAATCGCTCGGGTAAATATTCCATCAAAAGACATTGGTCATGACATCCTTTACTTACGGCTCTTCCGCATATTTATTTGTCTGGCGCAAGCAGCCAAAAGCGTGCTTTGCGCTTTTCTAATTATCATATCATTTTTTTGGACGAGGCTGAATAAGCTTTATTTAGATGAGGATAGCTTGTGTAAAAAGAAGGAGGAAGTGAGATGGCCGGATGAAGTGCCAGGAGATGTGTAGAAATGACGTAGAAGA
>CAURFY010000230.1:0-4896 GCA_963524115.1 uncultured Bacillus sp. | reverse complement strand
ATGTTGTTTTGTTACTGTAATGTCACCATTATCTGGAATACTACTTGGAACCTCTATTGGCTTCATCAATGGAACTTTACTCTCTTTATTTTTCAAAGTAGAATCAAAATCTTGTTTTTCCACTGGATAGGTCAAAAGAACTTGGTCTTCTTTACTTCCCGTGACTTTAACAATACTCGGTTCTTCTACCGATTTTAGTATTGGATCCAGTCCTACTCTGCTTTCTTGATTTTCCGTTCTTTTTTCGGCGTCTGGCGCACCACGAGATTCCGACCGAAGATTATCTCCATCAACATTGGGAATCCCAATCAGGTTTTGTTTTTCAGTTAACTTGAATCTATCTATTAATTCTACTGCTTGTTGTATCAGCTCTGGCGAATTAGACAAACCTGATTTATCCAATTCCTCAACCACTATCTTTAGGATGGGGTCATTCATCCTAATATCTGCCGTACCCTGTTGGCGTGAGCTTATCATTGATAAATCTGGAGTCGGTTGCAATTGACTGACACTCGCCACAGAATCGTTTATCGATAAGTCTTGCACATCTGGCGACGGCGATAGTTGAATTTGCTGAAATCTAGCAGTTATTAAAGCTATTAAAGAGGTTAGATTTTCAGAGTCTCCAGTATCTATGTTTTTTGAATCATTCTTTTCACTTTTAGTTAAATCTGTCATGTCATTTAATGAATCAGTTGCCTTCTGCTCTGTTAATCTGGGTGATTTATGTAAATTGTTAAATACTTCAAAAAATTTATTAAAAGAATCCATTGGAACATTAGTTAGAGTGTGTAGCTTTGTTTTTCCGCTACCAAAACTATTTGTTTGATTTATTTTGATAGGGATCGGAATGAACTCCAAAAAACTAACCTCCTTTCATCTGGTTTAGGAATTCCAATTACGCTCAATTATAACTCATAGGCTACTTTTCGTCATAAGTATTTTCGATGACAACCATTTTTTTTCGATAGTTTTTGTAATCTATCAAAATATACCTTATTCTTTATTATTATTCCTAAACTATAAATGAATTTACCTCATCATACATTCGTGATAGGAGGTATTGGCCATCTGCATAGCCTGCTTCCACTACTGACTTTGGCATACCATACACGACACAGGACTCTTCTGCTTCTACGAAAACATAGCCACCATATTTTTTTACTAACTCGCATCCTTTTGTCCCATCTGTGCCCATTCCGGTTAAAATGAGAGTCAACAACCGCTCCTTATAAATTGGGGCAGCTGACCCCACCGTTATATCGATACATGGCTTATATAAGGTTTGATCCATTTCTGAATTTTCAACCTTAAAAACAACCGTTCCATCCAATCTTTTTACCAGTTTAGTTTGATAACCCGATGGCGCGATGTAAATCTTCCCTGCTTTAACTACCTGATCATTCTTTAGTTCCTCAACATCCAACTGGCACAAGGTGTTAAAGCGGTCCGCTAATGGCTTAGTGAAACTCAGGGGCATATGTTGAGCAACAACAATCGGAATCGGAAAGTCTTTTGGAAACCGTGGTAAAATCGTTTGTAATGCGGATGGACCTCCAGTAGAACAACCTATGAAAAGGAGTTCGATTATCCGCTGTTTCCCCTTTTTACTATGTTTCGCTTTCGGTTGATCCATAATAGCCGTGGTCTGTAGTTTTGCTTGTGCAATAGCCTTTAAACGTTGTAAAAATTCATGAGTTTGCGTTTGATCTTTGGAATTTTTGATAAGATTGTCTTTTAAAAAGAAATCAACAGCTCCAAGCTCAAGTGCATCCAGCGTTTCCAGAGCACCTTCTGTTCAAGTGCTCTTAGACCATTCATTTCTGGCATTTCGACATCCATGGTAACAAGGTCAGGCATATGACGCTGAACCTTTTCAATGGCATCCAAACCATTCCTGGCAATTCCGATCACCACAAATTGTGGATCTTGCTCCAAAATTTGGCTAATAGCCCTCCTCATAAAGGCAGAGTCATCTACCACTAATACACGGTACTGTTTCATCCTAATCAGTTTCCTTTCGATAATAAAAAGTCTTATCTGAGTCCACTTTTTTAAAACCTAAATTCATATCCGTTATCGATTCTGCATGACCAAGAAATAAATAACCGCCCGGTGCTAAATTTTGGTGCAGATTCCTAATCACCTGCTTGGTTGTCACTTGGTCAAAATAGATTAAAACATTTCGGCAGAAAATAACATCCACCTTTCCAATTAGCCCTAATTGGAAATTATTAAGCAGATTTAACTGCTGAAATTGAACCATTTTTCGAATAGATGGATTGATTTGATATCCGTCATCTTCATTTAGAAAATATTTCTTCAGCAATTTTTCTGGTATTCTTCGAAAAGCGAAGGACCCACTATGATACCACCCAGTTTCGGCCTTTTGGAGAACCTTTTTGTTGATATCCGTTGCTATAATTTCTATTGTGCCTGGCAGAAATTTTCCTGACTCCTGAATCATCATTGCCAGCGTGTAAGGTTCCTCTCCAGTAGAACAAGCTGCACTCCATATCCGTAGTGGCCGGTCTCCAATTTTCTCCCTTAACTTGGGTAAAACGATCGAACAGCACTCAATTAATTGATTTTCTTCCCGATAAAAATAAGTTTCATTAATCGTTAGCAACTCGACGATTATATCCCATTCCAAAATGGACTTTTTTAAATAGTCGCAATACTCTTGGTATGAAAGTCCTAATTCGTCCACACGTTTTCCTATTTTTTGTACTAAATTGGGAATACGGTCGGCATAACTTAATCCGCAATAGTCATAAATAATTTGACTTAATCTTACCAGACCAATATCTTGCATTTTATCACCTTATAGTGCCTCTCAAAATATTAAAAAGTTGAGAGACTTCAATTTTTCTTACGTTTCAAAACTATTATTTGCGTAAACGCAAAGAAGATAATTTGGATATGGATGAAACCGATATTTAATTTAAAAACTACTAGATAAATCAAATTGCGTCAATGAAAACCCCACCTTTTTCCCTATATATTTTGATACATTTTGATAAAGTCCCTAAAACCACAAATTCTAATCAAAAAACATAATTGTCGAATTTTACTGTTTAGCGTAAAATGAAACTATAATACTATTTTTCTAAATAAAGGAGAAAGTAATGTCTATTATTGGAATTGTGTTAGCACTCCTTGCAATAGGTGTTGGAATGATTCTAAAGGGAGCTTCACTAACGGCGTTGAACAATCCAGCTGCATTCCTCGTTATTTTTGGAGGAACAATGGCTTCAATTATGGTTGCTTTCCCTCTTAGTGAACTAAAAAGGGTTCCTGCCTTATTAAAAATTGCCTTTTTTGAACCTAAACTGCCACCAATGCTTGAAGAGGTTGCCAGTTTAGTTAAATGTGCTGAAATTGCAAAAAAGGAAGGATTGCTCGCCCTAGAAGAAATTGCCAACACTATAAAAGAGCCATTTTTCAAAAAAGGGCTGGAAATGATTATTGACGGTCACGATATTGAATATATTGAAGAAGTCTTAGTCGAAGAGTTGGAAGCGATTGATAAGCGTCACAAAGTAGGCGCACTTATTTTTACTCAGGCCGGAACGTATGCCCCTACGCTAGGAGTTCTAGGCGCGGTTATCGGATTGATTGCATCACTAGGAAATCTAGATGATGTGGATAAAATTGGACATTCGATTTCAGCTGCATTTATTGCAACTTTGCTTGGGATTTTTTCAGGTTATGTATTGTGGCATCCGATTGCTAACAAACTGAGACGATTTTCCAAAAAGGAACAAGATTTAAAGATGTTAATTATTGAAGGGCTGTTGGGTATTTATCGCGGGCTTTCCCCAAGGGCTTTAGAAATTAAATTATCTGTTTATGTACCTCCTAAAGAAAGAAAGAAGTATGAAAAAATGGCGGGGGAGAAGCATCATGAGTAAATTACGTAAAAGGATGGATGACGATGATGAAGGTCATATCAGCGAATCTTGGCTCATTCCTTACGCAGATATCTTAACTCTTTTGCTTGCCCTTTTTATCGTTTTGTTTGCATCAAGTAGTATTGATAAGCAAAAGTACGAAGGAATTATGGAATCTTTCCAGTACGAATTGATGGGGAGTAATTCAGGTTCTGGTGGTGGCAGCGGCACAGGCACAGGTTCCGGATCTAGTAACGGCGCTAGCGTTACTCCAAAACCAGAAAAAAAGGCAGTTGATTCGGAGAAAGGCAACCAAATTGATCCAGAACTCGCTAAGTTAAAGAAGCAAATAGAGGACTATATTGCAGCCAACCAATTACGCACTGTTGTTACCCTTGAAAGTACGAAAAGAGGCGTAGAAGTTACCCTTCAAGATATCGTTCTGTTTGATTCTGGAAAAGCTGAGTTAAAGGAAGACTCGTTTAATACTTTAAATGGGCTTCTTGGACTGATGAAGAACATGGATAATCCGATTAGCATTGAAGGGCACACTGATAATGTACCCATTCATAGTTCATTGTACCCGTCCAATTGGGAGCTTTCTGCCGCCCGAGCAGCAAGTGTTCTTCATTTTTTTGAATCAAATGAAATTGCAGCAAGCCGACTACAATTCTCTGGGTTTGGCGAACAGCGTCCACTCAAACCTAATGATACAGTTGAGAATCGCCAAGCAAACCGCAGGGTTACCATCGCTGTGTTGAAAAAAACTTAAATCAAATTATTTTAAAAAATAACTTGGTACCTTCCCCCGAAGCATTAAAGCTCAAGGGGCAGGTACCTTTTCTATTATAAAGTTAATTTAACACTTTAAAGTGTGAAGTGGTGCCTGACCCCCAGTGCTTTACTGTATTAACGCGAGCGGATCAGGGAGTTGGATTATCCAGAAGCAGTGCAGGAGGAATAGGATTGTGTATATCCCGGATGCGATGTATGTCATGATCAT
>CAURFY010000229.1:0-4910 GCA_963524115.1 uncultured Bacillus sp. | reverse complement strand
GTCCGAGAGCATCCACCTTTGGGTCAACTTCGTTTATGTAGATTTTTGTTCCAAGGCCCCTTCCGCCCAGATAAAGCTTTGCATCCTGCATATTAAGGGGTTCGGTTTTAATTGTTTCGTTGGCTAAATTAACACGGATGATTTTTCCTATCCAACCGTTCATTGATCCTTCACCTCCGCAAATAAATCCTTAAATTTTTCAGCAATCATTCTTTTTTTGTTCATTTTAGCCGTGGATCCATCTACAAACCGTATTGCCCCAGAAGGACAGACTTTCGCACAATTGGGATCACCGCCACACAGGTCGCACTTCACAATTTGCCTTTCGGCCGAACTAAAGGAAATATTCCCAAGAGGACAAGCACTAATACACAATTTACATACAATACATTTTTTCGAATCTGATACAACCGCTCCATTTTCATCTCTCGAAAACGCATCTACTGGACATACATTCATACACGCAGCATCTTCGCACTGCATACACATGACAGGGACTGAAATGGCAACTTCCTCATAAGATAGTACATTTACTGCCGATTCCCTCGGGTTGAATTCACCTATTTTTATAAAAGAGCAAATCAACTCACAGCTTCTGCAGCCAATACATTTTTCAGGAGAAATCGTTAATATTTTACTCATGATTATCCTGGTTACCGCTCTCGCGATGCCAGTTACACCTCCTCCAAATACGTAATAATGATTACGCTTTCACTATATTATTAATATTTTTTATAAACTAACAATTATCTTTAAAAAGTAACGCTATTTTTTTTGTCACCAATTGTCCATATCTAAAAATTGACTCACATAGTACTATATCTATGTATACGTTATCAGTTGAAATAAGGAGGTGTTTAATAGATGCTGACTAATTTTAATAGAGGTATAGAATTAGTTCACGGTTTGGAAACTGATTACACTAAATTATTATTTTATGATCTTTCTCCAATGAGCTGTGACTACAAATCATATGAATACACTAGGCTTTGTACGATAATAGAAGGCTGCAAACATGTTTCCGTAAATAATGATATTAATTTTACGTACCAACCGGGCCAGTTTATTTTGCTGCCACCCCATTCGAATGTCCATATGGATATTGATATCCCTACTAAGGCTTTGGTTTTTGAGCTCAACGACAACCTATTAAAAAAGGTGACAGAGAAAATTAGTATTGATATTGATACAGATTATGATTTTCTTAAAGAAGAAAGATTTTTTCGTGGCAACATAGATAACGAGATGGGAAAATGTTTGAATAAACTTACCAGTGTTTCTGCAAAGCCTGATAAAAATAAAGAATTCCTGATTGATCTTTACGCTCAGGAATTGGCTTATCATCTGGTTCAGATAAAGGGTATACAGCAGGTAATTAATTTTGAACACGATAATCCTATATACAAATCAATCAAGTACATACAAGATCATATCAGGCAGCCGATAAGCATAAGGCAATTGGCGGCCGATCTAAATATGTCCGAGGCGAATTTCTGTAATTCTTTCAAAAAGATAATTGGAATTACCACAAAGGAATATATAACAAACCTTAAGATGACTCAAGCGAAGGATTTACTGAAGATTCAGAATGTTACGGAAGTTGCCTACGAACTGGGTTATGAGAATATTTCACATTTCATAGCAATCTTTAAAAACAAGTATGGCATCACACCTAAGCATTATAAAAGTATTGGAAAAGTTCCAGTTATTTATAAATACTAAGGCTAATTCATTGCTATAAATGCAATGCTTTCGATTATACAAGAGATTGCCTAATCACATAGTACTTCACCATATGCTTCATCATAAGTATTTTCCTCATGAAAAGCTTGGTTTTAGCCAATTCACAATAATGATTTTTTCAAATATTTATTTGAAACATCAGGTAACATCGCATTTTCAAAAACGTATAAAAGAAGCAACTGCTTTCACTAGGAAAAATCTATTGATAGTTCATTTGTAACAATTAACAAGATTTTATTCGTAAAGCGTAAAAAAACCTCCCAGGTTCGGATGGGAAGTCTTTTATGATATAAGTAATTTATTTAAATACCTCGAACGTTTTAAAACGAATTAAGGCAGTAGCAACTTCTTCAACAATTCTTTTACATCCACGAAACTTCTTATCCAAGGTAAAATTCATGCTCGATACTTTCCGCTTCTAACAATAGTTCCATAGCAGGCCTTTCTTCATTTCTATACCGATGAAAATATATTTCTGCTTCCTCTACATAACGCTCATCAATATATTAGTTCTGCTTCTTGACTCGAACCTCCTTGCCAGATGGGGCCTGGTGAGTGAATGATATATTTTGCTGGTAGCTTAAATACCTCGGTCACTATCGCTTGTCCGACCGGACAGCGAACGATTTCCAATGGCATGATAGGACTCTTCTTCCTTTACCATCAGCGGTTTGACGGCTTTATGATCGCGATTCTTCATTGAAGTTTTGCATTTCAATTGGCTGAGCTGATTCTATCGGAAGAAAAATTTTCACAGTCGTTCCTTTGCCTTCTTCACTTTTTATTTCCATTTTACCATGATGATTTTCAATGATGTGGAGACTAGTCATCAACCCAAGACCAGTACCCTTTTCTTTTGTCGAATAGAATGGTTCGCCTATTTTCGTTAGTCGCTCTTTGGAAATCCCGCAACCATTATCTTGAACTTTTATGCAAGCAAAACCTTCCTCAATGTTCAAACTAATTGCAACAGTTCCAGGCCCTTCTAACGACTCCATGGCATTTCGTAATACATTTAGTAGAACTTGTTTTAAAGAGTTTTCGTCACCCTTGATTTTTGGCAACTTATCCATTTGAACGATAAGCTCCTTATTTTCCATTAATGCTTCAGTTTGGATAAGATTCAATACTAACATTATTAGTTGATCAATTTCTATATCAATCATTTTACGGTTAGCAGGCTTTGCCAAAGATAAAAACTCAGTAATAATGCTTTCAATTCGCTTGATTTCGCTTAGAATGATTTCGATAAAATATGGATTATACTCTCTTTTATCAGATAATAAGGATATAAATCCTTTAATTGGAGTAAGAGGATTACGAATCTCATGAGCTACTGCGGCAGCCATTCTCCCAACAATAGCAAGCCTTTCAGATTTGTTTAACAGCTCAAATGTATCCATCCTTTGTTGGATGTCTCTGGATACTGAAATGATTTCCGTTAATTCACCCGTTTCTTTATCAAAGACTCCTTTTATATTAGATTCAACCCATATGTACGAATCGTCTGCTTTCTTAACACGATAAGAAAATAGCGTTGTCGTCTTATTCCCCATTATTAAATGTTGATGATGTTCCGTAACTTTTTGCATATCCTCTGGATGGATAAAGTTATATGGAGAGGTCGAACCTAATAAATAGGACGTTTCATAGCCTAATATAGTTTTAAAGGATGGTGATATGTATTGGTAAACACCATGTACATCATGCAGCATAATCATATCTGAAGAATGCTCAGCTAATAATCTATATTGTTTTTCACTATTTTTTAATGATTGATCCATAAGATATTTTTCGGTTGTATCAATTATCTGGGCAAACATATATTGTTCCTCTGTAACTGGGTCAGTAATCAGAGAAACGTTTAATGTGCCATGTATAATTGCACCTGACCTATGGAAATAACGTTTCTCGAGTTGGTAATGTAATCTTCCCCCCCGAATTAACTCATTCATTAATTGAACATTTATTTTATAATCTTCAGGGTGGGAGATATCCTCAATGGTCATTGAGTTCCATTCTTCCCTTGTATACCCCACAAAATTGTAGAAAGCCTTGTTCCCAATTGAAGTTTTTAAATCTAAGGTTATTAGAACTTGCGGAACATGTGATTGCTCAAACACCTCTCTAAATAAATCTGAACGTATCATGAAAGCCTCCTATTAATGTGAATCTCCCTTTTCACTCTCTTCGTTACGATAATGTACTACTATAGCAAAAAACCTAGAAGTCTCCCAACTTTTTAGCTATAAATCTTTATTTTCTATTGTACATCGTATCCCATTTTATTTGAACACGGGGACGGTTCTAGTGAACCTCTCTTTTTAGGGATTTTTTATCGAAACCCCGTAAATCTCTTATTTTTTAATAAAGTGCTTTGAAATATGAGCAAAACTTCCAAGTGCCTATGTTAAGAACCGTCACTATGATTCAATGCGGGCTCTAAAAATAAAAAAGGTTGACCAGGGACTAAGCTGAAGGGTTTTATGAGGAAACAAATAAAAGTGTAGATACAACTGGTTTTTTTATAATAGTAGGTTGGATTTTAATGAGTCTCCACAAGCTATATAAAATAACCTTTCGGAATCAACATACTTTAGCTTTAAGAATTACGTTGTTCTTTTTCGGAGCTATATTTATGGTGATGGGTGTTGGTATTTGGTTTTTGATTTAATATATAAGTGGTTTAATAAATTGTGGAACTATGTACTTAAAGTAACGGGGTGCGCAAGTTGAATGTGCAAATGGAAATCGAAATAAGAAATGGCTCAGTATAGTTTGAACTGAGTCATTCATTCATTGTAAAAACATGAAATCGCAGCGTGACAATAAAATTGTCAATTTATAAAACATTATGGGAGTATACATGCGATTTATACTTCCAATTCCATAAAAACCTAGATTCATTAACTATATTAGCATGCGAATTGCATTGCTATTATAGTTAATTTTATAGTTGCGGGTACCTCAAAAGAGAACCTCTTATACAGGGACCATGCTATTTTCTAAAATGACACCTGTCACCCTCTTTTGTTGTAAAATCACTTCACTACCCCGACTGGTCTATGTATGTTACTCTTATCCCCAGTTTGAAGTACCTTTAGGGTAAACCCGCGGAATCATTCACTATTTATCTTCTCTTAAAATATATTCATTTCCATCTTGAT
>CAURFY010000228.1:0-4954 GCA_963524115.1 uncultured Bacillus sp. | reverse complement strand
GTCTAACATAAGGGGCTACAACTGCATTATGATCTAAATCAAAACTTTCAACTGATGGCATTTTATCACTCCTTAAATATTCTTCATATTATCTTACCTTAAATTCCTACTTTATTCATCAACAAAGAACGAAATGCTAAAATTGGACAATCGGTTCTCATCTTAGACGAATAAATAAATTTATGCTATCTTTTATCTAAATCAAGTCTTTTGAAAGGGAGCTATTCCATGCTATCAAAAATGGTGATTAAAATCATCCGTTTTTACCAAATTGTCATTTCTCCAGTAAAACCACCGTCTTGCCGTTTCTATCCTACTTGTTCCCATTATGGAATAGAGGCAGTTCAGCGCCATGGTGCAATAAAAGGTGGCTGGCTAACTATCAAACGAATTTTAAAATGCCAACCGTTTCATCCAGGAGGAATGGATCCTGTCCCTGAAGAATGGCCATCTAGAAAAAAAGTGGTTAATAAAACGAGATGATTCAATCATCTTAAACGGGATTTTTTTAATTATCATACCCATTTACAACTAAATCAAGCTTTCCAGTCGTTGGGTCAATGACTAAACCATGGACAGCGATTTCTTTTGGCATTAGTGGATGTTTTCTGACCACACTTACACTATGCATTACGCTCTCGGTTACATTATCAAACCCTTTAAGCCATTCTGAGACCTCTATGCCTGAATACGATAGGATGTCGAGCATTTCCTGTTTAATCCCCCGCTCTTTCATCTTTGCGATAATGGGATCTGCCTTTAGTCCGCTCATCCCACAATCGTAATGGCCGATGATTAGAACTTCCTCTGCTTGTAATTCATAAACTGCAACCAAAATACTTCTCATTACACTTCCAAATGGGTGCATCACGAGTGCACCTGCATCCTTCACGATTTTTACATCGCCATTACCTAAATTTAATGCCTTCGGTAGCAATTCAAGCAACCTAGTATCCATGCAAGTTAATATTACCATCCGCTTATTAGGGAACTTTGTCGTTAAATATTCCTCATATTTCTTTTCAGCTACAAAATTTTCATTAAAACTAATGATTTCATCAAGTAATTTCAATTGGGCCACTCCTTCTGTCTTTTTTGTCCATATTTATAGAATACAAATGTTTTGTCAATTCGACAAATTACAACCTTGCAATTTCCAAAAAAATTATGTACGATACAAAAAGGCAAATCGTAACGATTACGGATTATGAATCTAGTAAATGTATGAAATTGGCTGTTTACAGTCAACACTCCTCCAAAACTAACAGCTGAAGGGGCGACCTTGCCGAGGAAAGGTGATCACATTGAAAAAGTCTTTATTGATTTTTATTTCCATTTTACTCCCACTAAGTTTATTAATCTTGGGTTGCGAAAATAAGCAAATAACGAAAAAAAATAATAAACAGCTGTCCATATACACTACCGTTTATCCACTGCAATATTTTACCGAAAGAATTGGCGGTGACTTTGTAAAGGTGGACACCATTTATCCCCCTGGTGCAGATGAGCACACGTTTGAACCAACTCAAAGAGATATGATGAATCTCGTTGATGCAGATTTGTTTTTCTATGTAGGCTTAGGTCTAGAAGGCTTTGTTGATAAAGCTAAAGATACATTAAAGAATGAACAGGTGGAGATGATTTCCACGGCGGATCATATTTCCTTTGGGGATAATCCTCCAATCGATCAAGAACAAGATTCTAAGCAAGTAGAAAATAATGCACACAATCAATCGATTGATCCTCATGTATGGCTCGACCCTATTTATGCACAGGAATTAGCTAAATCGATAAAGGATGCTTTGGTCAAAAAAATGCCTAAACAAAAAGATACCTTTGAGAAAAATTACAATGAACTATCAAAGGAATTAGACAAACTAAATCAATCCTTTGAAACCACTGCGAAATCAGCAAAGTACAAGGAAATCGTTGTTGCCCATGCAGCCTATGGATACTGGGAAAAACGTTACGGGATCAAACAAATTAGTATTTCTGGTTTGTCTACAACCAATGAACCTTCCCAAAAAAAGCTCGAAGAAATTATTTCCAAAGCCAAACAGGATCATATAAAATATATTATTTTTGAGCAAAATGTTACATCAAAGTTAACAAAAATAGTTGAAGAGGAAGTGGGTGCAAAATCACTTACTCTCCATAATCTTTCCGTTTTAACAAAAGAAAATATCGATAACAAGGATAATTATTTTACCATTATGGATAAAAACATCCAGACTTTAAATAAGGCCCTAAATGATTAGTGGTTAAAAACTTAGTAAATCACCCTTAAATGACCAAAGGGCTTACCGGAATATGTCCGGTAGCCCTTTTATATTTTCAAATGATAATTTTTTCTTTAAAAACTAGAGATTGATTAAGGCTCTTCTCATTAATCGAAAATCCAATTCCAGGTCCCTCCGGCACTTGAATATACCCGTTTTCAACCATCACTTCAGGGGTAGTAATATCTTCATCCCAATAACGACTTGATGCGGAAATATCGCCTGGAATGGTGAACCCAGGTAAAGATGCTAAGGCGATATTATGGGCACGTGAAACGCCAAATTCGAGCATCCCACCACACCACACTTGAATATCATTTTGAACAGCTATTGTCTGGATTTGTTTAGCTGTCTTAAGACCACCAACTCTTCCGATTTTCACATTAATTACCCCACAGCTACCAAGCTCAATCGCATGCCTTGCATCGTCAAGGGTAACAATACTTTCATCCAAACAAATAGGTGTTTGGATCTGCTGTTGAAGTTTAGCATGATCAATGATGTCATCGTGAGCCAACGGTTGTTCGATCATTAATAGTTTAAATTCATCAAGAGCCTTTAGCCTGTCGATGTCATTTAATGAATAAGCGGAATTAGCATCAGCCATAATTGGCAGGTCCGGAAAGCGAGAACGAATCCCCTCAATTAAATTAAAATCATGCCCCGGGCTAATTTTCACCTTCACTCTTTGATATCCATTAGCCAAATATAGGTCAATCTGCCGAATCGCCTCGTCTACATTACTTGTTCCGACCACTACTCCTGATGGAACTTTTGTTTTTGTGCCCCCTAGAAGCTTCGAGAGGGCCTTTTGTTGAGATTTCGCATATAAATCCCATATTGCCGTTTCCAGTCCTGCTTTGGCCATCTGGTTGCGCCTAAACTTATCAAGAAGAGGAGTGACTTCATCAGGATGGGAAATGGCCTTATTTTTTAACAAAGGAATGAAATAATCCTTTAACATATGAAAACATGTGCTGATGGTTTCCTCTGTGTACCATGGTGAGGAAAAGGCAACTACCTCACCATAGCCTTTTACACCCTCGGAATCGATAACCTCAACAATAATCGCTTCCCGGTCTGTTACAGTCTCCAAATGTGTCGAAAAGGGAAGCTTTAATTCCTTTGAGATAACATAAAGTGTAATGGATTTGATCTTGATCATTAGCTGCTTCCTCTTTCCAGCAAATCTCTTAGTTGACGCCTTACCAATTTATTTGAAGCGTTCCGAGGCAATTGCTCTGTGAAAATAATGCGTTTTGGAACTTTATAACTAGCCAGTTTTTGACGGCAAAAAGAGAACAATTCCTCTTCATCTATCGATGGGGCCGTGGCGGGGTTGCAAACGACAAATGCGATTGGCACTTGTCCCCACGTATCATCATCGATACCGATTACGCCTGCATCATAGACCTGAGGATGAGACAACAAGACTCCTTCAATTTCCGCGGGATAAATATTCTCTCCGCCCGAAATAATTAAATCAGCTCGTCGATCAAGGACATATAAGAACCCTTCTTCATCAACATAACCGATATCCCCAGTATGAAGCCAGCCATTACGGATTTTAGCGGCTGTTTCCTTTTCGCGATATAGATATCCTGTTGTCACATTCGGACCTTTGACAATTATTTCGCCCTCTTCTCGAGGCTTGCGCTCCATACCAGCTGCATCAATAATTTTTAATTGGGCCGGGAATAGTGGTTTTCCAGCTGAGCCTATTTTATTAAAGCTGTTTTCTGGGGACAGTGTCACTATTTGTGATGAGGTTTCGGTCATACCGTATGATTGAAAAACTGGAATTCCAATTTTGGCACATGTCTCTAACAGTGACAATGGAGCTGGTCCACCACCAAGTAACATACAGCGGAATTGTGCAGGCATTTTTTCGTTCCCTAACGTTTTCACTATGCGTGTTAACGTTGTCGTCACTACCGACATAATTGTCACGTTGAGGCGGCTGATATCGTTAATGACCCTTTGTTCATCAAACCCATCATGAAGAACAATCGGCATTCCGTACACTAAACTACGGATTAAAATTGAATAGCCACTGATATGAAATAAGGGCACGGTACATAACCAGCAATCTTGGTCAGATATACCAAGGTTAAGCGCCGAGCCAATTGAACTCCACCAGTGGTTTCCATAGGTTTGTTTAACCCCTTTTGGAAAACCGGTTGTCCCTGAGGTGTACATAATCGTACAAATTTCTTCGAGTTCGTACTCTTCACATACGTTTGGCTGGATAGGATTTATAGTAAAAAGCTGCTGTTTTGTCCAAATGGGGTATGGAGGTTGTTTAGCTTGTAATGCTGCGATTTTTGTCTCGAAGGCATCTTCCGTGATTAAAGCCACACATTTGGAGTCTTGTATTTGCCACGCTAACTCATCCTCAGTAAGTCGGTTGTTTAGGATAACAGCTGTCGCCCCGATCATTTGTAAGGAATACAGAATGGTGATTGAATCAAGATGGTTTTTTAATAGGACACCTATAATTTGGCCTTTTTCGATTGAGACAGCCGCTAACTTTCCGGAAATAGACAAGGCTCTATCGTATGTATCTTGAAAAGTCAGTACTTGATTTTCAAAAATTAGTGCAGTCCTTGTTGGTGTTAAATAGGCTCTTTTTTGAAGCCAGTTTGGAATTTGCTGGGTCATGGATAATCACCTGC
>CAURFY010000227.1:0-4975 GCA_963524115.1 uncultured Bacillus sp. | reverse complement strand
CTCCTAACAAGGAAATCAGCATGGCCGAAGCATTTCGCCATGGTTCTTTTATTGCCTTCTCTGAGCCAGGAAGAGGGGTGTATCGCAAATGTCCCTGCCGTTCGAATCTAGTATAATCCCCATAAAGGATTTCAAATCCCCAAACATGTCCATCATCACCATAGCATGTCCCATCGAGAATGATTCCGTAAACATCACCTTCAAGTTTATTTTCCCCCATACAGGCAGCCATATGGGCATGGTGGTGTTGTATCTCAATAATTTCGTCAAATGAATACTCTTCCACAAGCCTCCTGACCATATACCCTGGATGAGCATCAATTACAGCTGTATTTTTAGGAATATCGACCCACTTTAGTAAATGATCTAATTCCTGTTTGTAATGGTTGATGGTTTCAACATTTTCTAGATCACCAATGTGAGGACCAATAAAAATCTGCTGATTTCTCCCAATTGAAAAAGTAGTCTTCTGCTGGCCACCAAAGGCAATTATTCCTGTAACATCATTTTTAGTAACAAGTGGGTCCGGTACATACCCTCTCGATCTCCGTAAAAAGTCTTGATTGTGATTGTGCACCTGAATGACAGAGTCATCAACAGGGTGGAGAATTTCCCGGTTATGAATTAAGTAATAATCAGCGATCCCTTTTAAATATTCGAAAACTTGATCTTCTTTATAAATCATCGGTAGTCCTGATGGATTTGCGCTCGTCATTACGATGCATGTAACATTCGTGTTTTCGAACAATAAATGGTGGAGTGGAGTATATGGTAACATGACTCCAACCGTTTCCATTCCTGGTGCAATGCTGAATGCAAGTCCACTTGAACTTTTCTTACGTAATATGACAATAGGCGATTCCGGACTCTGTAAAAGCTCTTTTTCCTCATCGCCAACAAGTGCTATTTTGTTAATTTCATCCAGTGAAGACGCCATTAAAGCAAGCGGACGAACTTGTCTTTTCTTCCTGTTCCGCAACTGCTGTACTGCCTGTTCATTTCGAGCATCACAGCATAGGTGATAACCACCAATACCCTTAACCGCAATAATATTCCCTTTTTCTAACAATCTGACAGCATCAGAAATGGGATCATTCCCCTGCAATTCTGAACCATTTGAGTCGAATAACAAAACTTTTGGACCGCACTTTGGACAGGCGA
This sequence comes from uncultured Bacillus sp., assembly GCA_963524115.1. Taxonomy (GTDB): domain Bacteria; phylum Bacillota; class Bacilli; order Bacillales; family Cytobacillaceae; genus Bacillus_BU. The sequence goes on along the minus strand of CAURFY010000227.1, from coordinate 3,814 downwards.
TTGGTTGAGCGTGATGTCTTCTATTTAAAGGATTGTCATACTCTTCCTGACACTCTGGACACATCTTAAAATCACCCATTGATGTGTAAGGCCGATCATAGGGAAGTTCGCTAATAATTGTGTATCTTGGACCACACTGAGTACAATTTATAAATGGATACCGGTAACGGAAATCATTTGGGTCTTTCATCTCTTGCAAGCATTCATCACAAACAGCTGAATCTATCGGAATCACCAGCATCGAGGCCCCTGTCCGTTCACTGGGAATGATTGAAAAAGAAGTAAAGTTACAAATATCTGTCCGTTCTACTTTGATTTCATTAATTTTTGATAGACGGGGTGGTATTTTTTCAAGGTCATCCAAAAAGGAAGTAAGCAAAACATCTTCCCCTTCAATATGGATTTTAACCCCATCCATATTGTTTTGAACCGTTCCTGCTAGTTGGTATTTGTCTGCAAGTCCAAACACAAATGGACGAAAACCCACTCCTTGAACTCTTCCTCTAACTGATACCCTTATTGCGGAAAGCATGCTGAATGTGCACCTTCAATCCATGCCAACCAGTTTTCAAATCCTTCTTTTGTGGTTGCAGAAAGAGGAATCAATTTTGATTCTGGATTCATCCCTTCGAGATCTGCTTTAGCCTGTTCAACATCGAAATCTAAATAGGGAAGTAAATCAATCTTATTAATAAGAACAAGCTCCGTTCTCATAAACATTGTCGGGTATTTTGGTATTTTATCGTTTCCTTCTGGAACACTTAATACAGCGATTTTATGGTGTTGTCCCAAATCATATCCTGATGGGCAGACCAAATTTCCAACATTTTCTATAAACAAAATATCAATTTCATCTAAATCCAACTCTGCAAGCGCCGCAGCTACCATTCTTGCATCAAGATGACAGCCCCCATGAGTATTTATTTGGACAGCTTTTGCTCCCAATGCACGAATTCGATCTGCATCGCGCTCTGTTGCCAAATCTCCTTCAATGACAGCAATCCGATAGCGATGAGACATTGATCTGACCGTTTCTTCGAGCAACGTCGTCTTTCCCGCTCCAGGTGAACTCATCATATTGATGACAAAAGTATTCGTCTCGGAGAATTGTTCCCTATTGAAATCTGCTGCCTTATTATTGTTGGTTAATACATCTGTTCTTAACGTTACTTTCATGTTATCTCCCCTCATATGATAAGACTTGGAATGTTTCACCGGAAGTTACTTTTCCCGATGGTATCTGACAAACAGGACATTGGGCAATTTTTTGTTCAGGTTTATATATTTTACCGCAAAAAATACACTCGGCTTGGGCCTCTTCAAAATGGATTTGCAACTTTGCCTCACTATTAATTAAATACGGATTTTGCTCTTTAAATATCTCAAATGCCATCATCAATGCATCTGGTAAAACATTGCTTATTTCCCCAACAGTCAGTTCTACTTTATCAATCGTTTTAATACCCTTGGTTAGTGCATCCTCTTGAATAATGTTTAAAACCTCACCCATTAATGACATCTCATGCATAATCATCATTCCCTATCGATTAAGTTCAGGAGGATTTAAATTTTTAATCCAACGTAGTATCCATCATTTCGTCTTGTTACTGGTAGTTCGAACAAGGTCAAGTCGCCTTCATTATTTCGAAAATTAAAATCCTTCTCACAATTCAAACATTTACATGTTGAGTATAGGACTGATAAGGTAAGAAGATTGGAACACTCAGGGCAAATTCCACTGATTGCCCGCATGTTCCTCTCTTCTTGAAAGATAATGATAGGTCTTCCATTAATATAAAACTGATTCACCTTTTCCAGTCTCTTTTCTACACTGCAAACAAATGTCCAGTTTATTCCTAGCAATTTACTAGTTGTTTTATCAAGTTTTTTTAAATCATCTTCAACAAAAGGCTCATAGACCGTTTTCAACGTTTTAATTAGCCCTGTGGTCATTTCCTTGAAGAATTCCTCACGCTTCACGATACCTCTCTCCAAAGCTTAACCTGATGTTCAACAACTTTTGCCAAATCAACTAACTTTTCTTGATTAGCCTCAGACATTTCAACCCCAAGTTCCAAACTTGTTGGTTGCATTCCGACCATGACGATATGCTTCGGATATCTTTCTCTTAATTTGGCTGCAAAGAGAACTTCTTGAAACCCTAATTGATGAATCGACATTTTAATACCAAAATAAGCCGGTATTTCATCATCCTTGATTGAAATAATCTCCCCACCTGGTTTACCAGCATTAATGGCATCAATGATAAGTAAGTATTCTGCATCCTCAACCGGTCCAAGCAGTTTCATTCCATCAGTTAATCCCTCAACAATTTCGATTCCGGGATCTCCTTTAAACATTTCCTCTAGGAGAGGTAAAACGTGGATGCCAACACCCTCATCAGAGAAGAGGGTGTTGCCAATTCCTAAAATTGTGATCTTTTTTTCTTGGTTGCTATTTTGCATTTGTCTCACCGACCGCCTTTTTGGGCTCCACTTTATAACCAGTACCCATTGATGACAAGGTACCATTTCTTTCTAAATAATCATCGCGCCAAGCTAGATATACATGAAGCACAGTAAATATCATAAATGCCCAAGCTACAAGATGATGCCAAGAACGAATTGTATAGCTATCGCCACCGAACACATATGGAACCCAAGAAAATAATGTTGCAAAAAAGGTTCCAGGCTGAGGTTCAAAGTAAAGATAAAAGCCTGTCATAATGATAAGAATTGATCCAATACCCATAAACACTATATAACTAAACATTGCTAATGGATTATGACCAACATAATGCGGTTTTTTATTTTTCATAAACAAATAGAACTTGACCGTTTCAAACATTTCTTTCCAATAGATGAGCCGGAAAATATTTTGGGAAGAATACCTATTCCCTACAAATATCCAATAAAAACGATATAACGAATTAGCTGTGAAAATAAATGCTGCGAAGAAATGAATATACCGTACCCATCCCATTAGCATTGAGTAATAAGCTTCTTCTGGAATAGAAGCTCCAGCAAAAGGTTTTCCAATATAAATTCCAGTAACCATTAACACCAGAATGGCGAGTGCATTAACCCAGTGCCAAATCCGAACCGGTAATTCCCACACATAAACTTTTACAACATCCTTCCCAATCGGCTTGATGATTGGGAGACGATTAGGTCTAAAACTAAGTTCGCTGTTTTGGCCGGGTAATACCGGTTTCGAATCCTTTTTCCGGTGCAAAATCTTTGGCGTTGGCATTTCGCACTCCTCCTATCCGATTCGAATTTCAGTCGTTTGGTTATTTTCCAAATCGGTTAAATGAACGGCACAAGCAAGGCAAGGGTCAAATGAATGAATAATCCGTAGTATTTCGAGCGGCTTTTCTTTATCTAATAAAGGTGTTCCTTTAAGTGCCGCTTCATAAGCACCAATTTTACCATCGTTGTCTTTAGGAGATGCATTCCAAGTTGTTGGTACAACTGCTTGATAATTTTTTGTTTTTCCATTTTCAATTTCAATCCAGTGACCGAGAGCTCCACGAGGTGCTTCCATCCAGCCAACACCTTTAGCGCTTTTTGGCCAGCTTTCAGGTTCCCATTTCGTACGGTCAAAGGTGACTTGATTTCCACCACTAATATTTTTCAATAATTCATCCATATCGTTCCGCATCCAATCAGCAATTAGAACAGTTTCAAGTCCACGTGCTACGGTACGACCTAATGCAGATTGCAATGCACTGATTGGAAGCCCTAACTTTGCAAGAGTGCTATCAACGATTTTAACGATTTCTTCTTTTCCGGAAGCATATCCTACCATCATC
>CAURFY010000226.1:0-5003 GCA_963524115.1 uncultured Bacillus sp. | reverse complement strand
ACCCGGACCAGTCTATCCTGGTTATGAACCCATCATCCGCTTATGTGAAGCCACTCCTGTATTCGCTGATATTCGGAAAAATCAATTTAGATTTACGGCTAAATTAATCGAACAATACTTAACCGAGAAAACTCGTTGCATCGTGCTCCCTTACCCATCAAATCCAACAGGTGTCAGTTTAACAGAAGAAGAATTAATGGAAATCTCCGATCTAATCAAAGACCGAGATATCTTTATTCTTGCAGACGAAATATACAGTGAATTATCATTTGAAAGACCACACACATCAATTGCAAAGTACGCTAAGGGAAAAACGATAGTCATAAATGGATTATCTAAATCTCATTCCATGACTGGATGGAGAATCGGCATGTTGTTTGCCCCTGAATGGATAGCTCAGCATGTGATAAAGGTTCACCAGTACAACGTTACCTGTGCAAGTTCAATTTCGCAAATGGCAGCCCTTGAAGCGCTAACAGTAGGTATTAACGATGCCCTGCCAATGAAAACAGAATATCAAAAACGGAGAGATTATGTCTATTACCGGCTCCAAAACATGAACCTAGAAGTCATTAAACCAGATGGGGGATTTTATTTCTTTGTAAAAAACCCTCCAACCAAGCTAAATTCTTTTGATTTTGCCCTGTCACTGGTCCATGAGACTAAGGTCGCAGTTGTACCAGGTAGTGCCTTTTCAGAACTTGGTGAAGGATATTTCCGCATCTCCTTTGCCTATTCACAAGATACGCTGGAAGAAGGCTTAAACCGATTAGAATCCTATATTAAAAAACATCAATCTTAACCAATTGAAAAGGGTCAGACCCTCTATCAACCAAATATAGAATGATCTATATTTGGTTGATAACGAGTAGATCCGACCCTTTTGTTATGCAAATTTAACCTTTATATTCGCCATTGTTTTTTGAAGCCTTTTCTTTTTTTGCTTTATCATTATGAAATTTATTGGTTGCAGCACTTCCCCTTTCATGGGCAAACTCAGCATTTAAAACGGCTGAATCAAAACCTTTTTTATTTTTCTGCTGCGGATCATTCTTTTTGTTTCTTTTTGCCATGAACAAAATCCCCTTTCTGATCTTTCATTCTTATTTTCAATCACAAGGGTCTAATCATTCATGGTAAACCTTTCCGTTACAACAGTTCACTTGCTCCAATATTTATAGAGAGCTTGCGTTCCGCTATTTTCTTCCCCTTGATCAACCAATTTGCCATATAATGTCCTAGCTAGAGCTAAACCTGGGACCTCTATTCCCATTTGTTCAGCCTCTTGCAAAGCAATATTCATATCCTTGATAAAATGTTTAATATAGAATCCCGGTGCAAAATCACCAGATACCATCCGTGGTCCAAGATTAGATAAAGACCAGCTTCCGGCAGCACCAGATGAAATGCTTTTTAATACCAACTCTGGGTCAAGTCCCGCCTCTTTGGCATATACTAAGGCTTCACATACGCCAATCATATTGGAAGCAATAGTAATTTGATTACACATTTTTGTATGTTGTCCTGAACCTGCTTTTCCTTGATAGACGATATTTGTTCCTAATAATTTTAGAAGAGGTTCTATTTTTTGGAAATCCTCAAACTCTCCACCAACCATGATCGAAAGACGAGCTTCTTTTGCCCCTATATCCCCACCGGAAACTGGTGCATCCACAGCATGAATTCCCTTTTTATTTGCCTCATGCTGAATTTTAACAGCTAAAGAGGGGGTTGAAGTCGTCATATCAATTAAATATGTATTTTCTTTTCCGTTAGTGATTAACCCGTTTTCTCCTAAATATACCTCTTCCACATCAGATGGATAGCCCACCATTGTGAATATTACATTAGCTTTTTCTGCTACTTCTTTAGGGCTTTTTGCCCAATTTGCACCCTTTTGGAGCAATATTTCTGCCTTTTCTTTTGATCTTGTATAAATACTTAATGAATACCCTGCAGATAATAAATGACCTGCCATACTATTCCCCATAACTCCTGTTCCGATAAAACCAATTACTGTGTTTGCTGGTTGAAACATCATCCAAACTCTCCTCTCAAGTTTCCATCTTCTTTTATTTTAACAGGAATATATCTTTAAGAGAATTTACAATTCTTTAAATTGTTTTTTCTAAAGCTGAGTTGAAAAATTTGTTAAAAAGGCTTTACCTAAAACCTGTTGATCATTAAAAACCTCAATGGAGATTGCTTGATCATCAACAATCATTTTTTCAATTTCAAACGGATGAAGGTCCTTTTTTAGAGTTATAGGGGTAATGTAAATTACTTGATTACCTGCTCCTTTAGCTTCTAAATATTCGCCTGAAAAAACGATATCTTCTCCATAGATAATCTCATTTGTACCCAAAGCTGTTGCTAATTGTTGATTATGAATATTTACTTTTACTTTATAAGGTTGTTCGGACCGCAAGAGGCGATTATTGATTTCTAAACGAAATTCCAGTTCATTGTTTTTTGTCAGCACCGCTTCAGCGTATTTATCGGCAATAATCTGGTTTGAAGACGCTGTGCATCCTGTTAGTTGCGAAATCAGCATGAAAAATAATAGATATGAAACCATTTTATTTTTCAATTAAAATCACCCTTTTATTCCTACCATTACCTTTTTTTTAAAAAGGTAAACAAACCTAAGAAGAAAAAATGCACAGTTCCTAATTTTCATAGCAAAAAAAGAAGCCAACTTTTTTAAGTTGACTTCTTAACTTATATTTATTTAGCTGTAGCTTTCTCAATTGCTTCAATCGATTGAGAGGTAGTGCTCATTTGTAGAACTTCTGCAGCTAAATTTTCCATATCTGACTTGTTAAGACGACTAATAAGTGAACGTGCTTTTAAGATCGACGTTGCACTCATTGAAAACTCATCCAAGCCTAAACCAAGTAGTACTGGAATCGCTGTTTCATCTCCTGCCATCTCGCCACACATGCCTGTCCACTTACCTTCTTTATGAGCGGCATCAATTACCATTTTTACAAGGCGAAGAATAGATGGGCTGTATGGTTGATACAAATAGGAAACTCGTTCATTCATACGGTCCGCTGCCATTGTGTACTGAATTAAATCATTTGTTCCAATACTAAAGAAATCAACTTCTTTAGCAAATTGGTCGGCAAGAATAGCTGTTGACGGAATTTCCACCATGATTCCCACTTCAATTGTGTTAGAAACAGTGATGCCCTCATTCACTAATTTTTGCTTTTCCTCTTCCAGAACTGCCTTTGCTTGACGGAATTCATCAAGTGTCGCAATCATCGGGAACATAATTTTTAAATTTCCGGCAGTACTTGCTCTTAATAATGCTCTTAATTGAGTTCGGAACATCCCCTGTTCCTCTAGGCATAAACGAATGGCCCGGAAACCAAGAAATGGGTTCATTTCTTTTGGTAAACTTAAATATGGGAGTTCTTTATCTCCACCGATGTCAAGAGTACGTACAACAACCGGTTTTCCCCCCATTCCTTCTAAAACAGCTTTATAAGAGTTATATTGCTCTTCTTCTGTAGGAAGTTGATCTCTACCCATGTAAAGGAATTCTGTTCGATAAAGGCCTACACCTTCGCCACCGTTATTTTTAACACCAACTAAATCATTTGGAGTACCAATATTTGCAGCTAATTCAACATGGTGTCCATCTGCAGTTTGGGTCTTTTCGTTAACAAGCTTCGCCCACTCTGCTTTTTGCACTTCATAATCTGAATGCTTTTTCTCGAATTGTTTCACTAGATCGTCGGATGGGTTAACATGAACTTCTCCACTAAGACCATCAACAATGACGAGATCTCCGTTGTTAATTTCCTCAGTTACTGTTTTTGCTCCAACAACAGCTGGAATTTCCATTGAACGCGCCATGATAGCTGAATGAGATGTCCGACCACCAATATTCGTCGTAAACCCTTTTACAAATTTACGATTTAATTGAGCTGTATCTGAAGGTGTTAAATCTTCCGCAACAATAATAACTTCCTCAGAAATCATGCTTGGGTTAACAAGATCTACTTCTAATAGGTGAGCAAGTACACGCTTGGTTACATCGCGAATATCTGCAGCACGTTCTTTCATATACTCATTATCCATTTGCTCAAATAAAGTGATAAACATGTCTGCAGTCTCTTTTAAAGCTGACTCTGCATTAATTTTTTCAGTGGTAATATTTTCTTCTATCGGGTTTAAAAGTTCAGGATCACTTAAAACAAGAAGATGTGCTTCAAATATAGCTGCTTTATCAGCGCCTAATTCTTGATGAGCACGGTCACGGATTTGCTCTAGCTCTTGTTTGGCTTTAGCTATTGCAGCTCGAAAACGTTCAATTTCTATATTAGAATCTTCAATAGTTTTCTTACTGAAAGAAAGGTCTGGCTCAACCAAACGGTATGCCTTTGCGATTGCTATTCCACTTGACGCCGCAATTCCAATTAATGAGCTCATTATTCAGCAAGACCTTCTTTTGCTAATGTATCTTCTAAGCCTTGTATTGCTTCTTGCTCATCGTTACCTTCAGCAATAATTCTAATTTCTGCACCTTGACCGATCCCTAATGACATTACGCCCATAATTGATTTTAAATTTACTTTTTTGCCTTTATATTCAAGCTGGATGTCTGAATTAAATTTGCCAGCAGCTTGTACTAAAAGTGTTGCTGGACGAGCATGAATACCTGTATCTGCAGTTACCTTATATTGTTTTTCGACCATTGTAAAATCCTACTCCTTTTCTGATTGCATTTGTGTAGATGAAAAATGCGTCCAATCTTAAACTTAAAACAATTCGAGGATTTACCAAAAAAAAACATAACTAGCTGTGAAATAAAAAATTGTACCCAGAGACACCAATAACTCCACTTATTTTTTCCTCAAACTTGTTATTCATGTATAACTTTATTAAAAACAAATGAATGATTTTAAGTTGTCTGACATTCCACATCTCTAATTGCAAGAATAGCATTTTAACGCATGTTTCGACAATAAAAATTTTCATTTTTTCACGTA
>CAURFY010000225.1:0-5012 GCA_963524115.1 uncultured Bacillus sp. | reverse complement strand
GTAGGTAACCAACAATTTGGTTAATGGGGTGATATCCCTTTTCCTGTAAAGCGCCATACACCTGGTTTAGTACTTCAGTTACATTATGCTCAATAGGCTCTTCTGGAAAATTAAATCTCATCGTTTTGTCAAATGAGCTCATCTTTTGCACCTCGCTTTTTTTGTGGAAAAGGAGCGGAGCGCCGCTTAATTTTCATAAATCTTAGCAGACAAAAAAACACAGAAAATGATTCCCCACTAGATTATACCGAAAATCGACGCGGCTCACACCGCCTTTTTGCTTTATATTTGCGAAGATCTATATTAAATTCATTTTACACTACTTTTTTCGGTTATCAAACGGATTTTACCCATTCGTCAACAAAAGAAAGTGCAGCCTCTAATTTATTAGGATCTTTTCCTCCAGCTTGAGCCATATCAGGACGTCCGCCTCCGCCACCACCACAGCGAGAAGCTACTTCTTTGATTAGCTTTCCAGCGTGATAGCCCTTTGCGATTAAATCATTGGTGACACCAGCAATAAGGTTAACTTTGTCATCATTGACACTTCCAAGTAACACGATTCCAGAACCAATTTTTTGCTTCAAGTCATCCGCCATATTGCGCAAATTATTCATATCTGATGCTTGAACCTTGGCGGAAAGCACTTTAATACCATCAATTTCTTTGATTTTAGAAACGAGACCTCCAGCTTCAATATTACCCAATTTTGCTGACAATGATTCATTTTCACGTTGAAGTTGCTTGATTTCCCCTAATAATGTCTCAATCCGATTAACGACTTCTTTAGGATTTGATTTAAGCTTTGCTGCTGCTTCTTTCAATATTCCAATTTGATCGTTTAATAATTTATAAGCTGATTCGCCCGTTACCGCTTCAATTCGGCGTGTACCAGCACCGATTCCTGATTCTGACACAATTTTAAATAAACCGATTACAGACGTATTAGGGACATGACAACCACCACAAAGTTCAAGACTGAAGTCTCCCACTTGAACAACACGAACGATATCACCATATTTTTCACCGAACAGCGCCATAGCACCCATTGCCTTTGCTTCGGCAATTGGTTTTAAATCAATGTTAACTTGAATGCTCCGCCAAATCTGTTCATTGACAATTGCTTCAATTTTCTCAAGCTCCTCAGGATGGATTTGACCAAAATGAGAGAAATCAAATCGTAATCTATCAGGCTCAACAAGTGAACCAGCTTGATTAACATGAGGACCAAGGACATCCTTTAAGGCGCGTTGCAGTAAATGGGTTGCGGTATGATTCTTGATAATGTCACCGCGAATTTCCTGGTTCACAATTGCCTTTACCATTGTGTTTGGCTTTAGCGTTCCCTCTTCAATTACAGCTTGATGTAAATTCTGTCCATTTGGAGCCTTTTGAACATCCTTAATTTTCACCTTAACACCAGCAGCAACTAAAGTCCCTTGGTCAGCAATTTGACCACCGCTCTCAGCATAGAAAGGGGTAACATCTAAAATTAGCTTCACTTCATCCCCGACATTTGCTTCATCTGCTAGTTCACCATCTTTTATGATAACTAAGACGTTTGAGTCTGTTTCTAATTGCTGATAACCAATAAATTTGCTTTCAACCTTTATATCGCCTAATACACCACCCTGAACCTGCATCGAATCAACATCATGTCTGGCAGAGCGCGCACGTTCACGTTGAAGTTCCATTTCCTTTTCAAAGCCAGCATGGTCAACCTTCATGCCGCTCTCTTCCGCATATTCCTCTGTCAACTCCACAGGAAATCCATAAGTATCATAGAGACGGAACACGTCTTCCCCAGGGATGACCTCGCTTTTTTGTTCTTTTTGCTTCTCGATTACATTTGATAGAATCGCTAAACCATCATGTAACGTCTCATGGAAACGCTCTTCTTCGTTTTTAATCACCTTTTGAATGAATTCTACATTTTCTTTTACTTGCGGGTAAAAATCGTGCATGATTTCACCAACAACTGGGACTAATTCAAACATAAATGGACGATTAATATTTATTTGCTTTGCATAACGAACTGCACGGCGAAGCAAGCGGCGTAACACATAACCTCTTCCTTCATTTGACGGTAATGCACCATCACCTACTGCAAAAGCAACTGTACGGATGTGATCGGCAATGACTTTAAATGCAACATCAGCTGCTTTGTTATTACGATAGGTAACACCAGAGATTGCTTCAGTTTCTTTAATGATTGGCATAAATAAATCTGTATCAAAGTTTGTTGGAACATCCTGGACTACAGAAGCCATCCGTTCAAGTCCCATCCCCGTATCAATATTTCTCTTTGGTAGTGGAGTGTATGTACCATCAGGGTTATGATTAAATTGTGAAAAGACGAGGTTCCAAACCTCTAAATAGCGCTCATTTTCCCCACCTGGATACAATTCGGGATCATTTTGGTCGTCACCATATTCTGGACCACGATCATAAAAAATTTCGGTATTCGGACCACTTGGGCCCTCGCCTATATCCCAAAAATTCCCTTCTAGCCGAATAATTCTTTCTTCTGGAACGCCAATTTTTTTGTTCCACAATTCAAACGCTTCTGTATCTTCAGGATGGATTGTGACTGATAAACGGTCAGGTTCCCATCCAATCCATTTTTCACTTGTAAGGAACTCCCAAGCCCATTCAATTGCTTCTTCTTTGAAATATTCTCCAATCGAGAAATTACCCAACATTTCAAAAAAGGTATGGTGTCTTGCCGTTTTCCCAACGTTTTCGATATCATTTGTGCGGATTGATTTTTGAGCATTGGTGATTCTTGGATTTTCTGGAATCACGCGACCATCAAAATACTTTTTTAATGTAGCTACGCCGCTATTGATCCATAACAATGATGGATCATCATGGGGAACCAGCGGTGCACTTGGTTCGACAGCATGTCCTTTTTCTTTAAAAAATTCTAAAAACAATCGGCGTATGTCTGAGCCAGATAAGTTTTTTTTCATTTAAACAACCTCCTTAATATCTAAAAAACTATCATGAGTTTAAACTCCCAACCATTAAGTGGAAAAGAATTAAATCATTGCAGTATACCAACTTAATAAAGGTGGTGTGAGCAGAGCTGAAATTCACCTATAATAAGTGAAAAATATATGTTTTCACTATTATTGGATAGGCTACTCATTTTTGCGCCGCTCCGCCCCTTTTCCAAAAAGACAATATAAAAAGCCCTCATCCCGAACAGGGACGAAAGCTTTGCTTCTCGCGGTACCACCCTGATTATGGACATAGATCCTTTTGTCCACCTCTCAATTCACCTTAACGCGGCAAACGGCAGTGATTAGCTGCACTCTGGACTAGCGTTCTGTTATCCTTCATCAAGAATTTCTTTCAGCCTAAGGAAATTCCTCTCTAAAATGATGGTCTATAACATACTTGTTCCTTCTCCATGTTACATATGCATATAGCCGAATTATATAAAACTGAGAACAAGTTTGTCAATGTTTGGCTTAAGGACGGATATTTTCCTTTGGATGCCTGTACCGAATAAAGTGGACTTTCGCATGAAGAATCGCAACTTTTGTAATTGATAAAATGGGCACAGCAAGGATTAGCCCAAGAATCCCACCTATTTCCCCACCAGTCAAAAGGGAAAACATAATAAATAACGGATGCATATGTAAGCTTTTCCCGACTATAAAAGGCGATAATATATTCCCCTCTAAAAATTGCAGGATAAAGATGATAACCAAACTGATGATCACCATTTTCCCCGATATGGTTGCGGCGATAATCACCGCTGGAACCGCCCCAATAATCGGTCCAAAATACGGAATTACATTTGTAACACCAACGATAAATCCTAACAACAATGGATATTTCATGTCAACGAACCAAAAGAGAAGCGCTGAAATCGTCCCGATTAAAACACATACTAACAATTGTCCTCTTATATAATTTCCAAGCGAGTCATCTACATCACGCAAAAAAAGGATTCCTTGTTTACGCCAAGCCCTTGGAGTTAAATACCATACTGATTTTTTCAATAAATGATAATCCTTTAGCATATAAAAGGCTATAAACGGGATAATGGCAAAAATGAAAATTGAATTTAGCAATTGGACTAGACTCGTTAAGATTTTAGTCAGAAACCGATTTAACATGCCTTCTACTGCCATAATTCCTGAATCGATTCGTTCCTTCATTCCGTCAGGCCAAGCTGCCGTTCGAGCCTGTATCTCATCAACCATTGTCATATATTGTTTGGCAAAGGTAGGAATATTTTTAGATAAGTCTTGCAATTGGATGATGATCACTGGTATCCCTTTGTATAAACCGAAACCAATTCCCCCAAAAAACAATAAATAAATGATGATGACTGCTATCCCTCGGTTCAACCCAGTCTGATGCAGTTTTTCGATGATTGGATGAAGTAAGTAGGTGATAAAGGCGGCCATGATAAAAGGAATGAAGATGGTGATTACTACCTTCAAAATGGGTAACCAAATTGGTTGAAGCTTTAAAAATATAAAGACAATGCCGAACAACAAAAGAAAGAAGCCTAGTCGATAAAACCATTTCACCTGAATATCCACATCCATCACCTCCTCGTTATTATTGTGAGTAGTGTTTATTTTATACAACAAAAACCCCCCTCAAAAGCTGAGGGGGGAAAGTTAAAAAACTTTACTGATTCGTTTACCTATTTTTTTCATTTGCCGACTGGACATCATGTTGTTATTTTTCATTAAACTGTATGCAGCCATTCCGGCACCAACTGCAATAGCTGAAGAAACTACTTTGTTCATATGTTTCACCTCTAAATTGATTTTACATGCTGTACCTACGTACTTCTTCATCAAATAAATCATCTAGTGAACTCAATGAACCATCTTCTTCAACCTGGTGGGTATGGATCAAGTCTTTCCCTAAGGTAAGCTCGATAAAACAATTCCAGCAATAATATTGGTTTATACCGATCTTACCAATATCCTTGCTTTGGCAGTTTGGACACTTTAACACGGGTGACACCTCACATTGATTTT
>CAURFY010000224.1:0-5015 GCA_963524115.1 uncultured Bacillus sp. | reverse complement strand
ACTATGTACCTATTTTAGCCATTTTACCTATAATTTTAAGTGATTTAGTTCACATCCACACCACCAAACAGCGAACGCTTTCACCCATTATCCTCAATACTTCACAGAAGTTTCACAAAGAGGCATATGTTTTGTGAGTTTCGTCACTAAAGTGAGTGTTCAACCAAGATAAGATGAATTTGTAACAATTTTCAAGGGGGGAATTCCGTGAAAAAGGCCATCACTTATTTCGTTATAAGTACTCTAATTGGACTTGGCGTTGGATACCTTGTATTTGATGTATTCACAGGTAACGACGATCAAACTGTAGCTACTGCAGATTCAGTAGAAAATACAGCTAAAACTGATAAACCAACAACGAATTCCACTAAGGATAAGCCAAAAGAGACCATCAAAACTTCCGCCGAATCGGAAATTTTCACACAGAAGGGCTGTATCGGTTGTCATTCTATTTCTGCCCTAGACATAAACGGGGGCGTTGTCGGACCTGACCTTTCGCAGGCGTTTAACAACGTGGAAGGAAAACACGGGAAGCCAATCAATGAATTCCTAAAGCAACCAACCTCAAGCGTAATGTCCGGAGTCATTGGCGGACACCCGTTAACTGATGAAGAAATTACGAAAATAACGACATTACTTCAACAAGCAGCACAATCCAAATAATCAGTAGAAGGCGGTGTTTAATGGATGAAAAGCTGGATTCCGATTTCGACCGGCCTAGTTGTTGGCCTCTTAGCAGCTTTTGTGCTTTTTGGTGACATTTCACCAGGAACAAATAATGATATTGCGAAGGCAAACAAAAATAAATCAAATGCAGAAAAAGTTTATGTTCCGTTTGGGGAGAAAGATGAGTATTACTTATTTGCCTCGGGCGGTCACTCTGGGCAAATGTTTATTTACGGCGTTCCGTCAATGCGCCAAATTCGAACAATTCCTGTTTTCTCTCAAGACTCAGCGACTGGGTATGGATTTGACGAACATTCAAAAGAAATGATGGGTGGTTATACTTGGGGCGACCTGCACCATCCTGCTTTATCCGAAACAAATGGAGATTATGATGGGAAATACTTGTTTGCAACTGACGTGGGCAACAGCCGAGCTGCCGCCATCAACTTAGAAACCTTCACCACTAAAGATATTATTAATGTTCCAAATACGAGCGGGCCGCATTGTGCCGCCTTTGTTACTGAAAATACCGAGTACATGTTCCTTCCAACTCGATTTGCCGTTCCACTTGGAAGAGAATATGCATCTTTAGATGAATATAGCGAAAAATACCGAGGCGTTATGTCTGCCGTTACCTTTGATCAAAAAAATGAAAAACTTAACATTGCCTATCAAGTTGCACTTCCACCATGGTCATACGATTTGTCTGATGCTGGGAAAAAGAGCTCTGCGGATTGGGCTGTTTTAACAACTTACAATACTGAAGAAGCAACCACTAACTTAGAAATCAATGCCTCTCAAGCAGACCGTGATTACATTGTGCTGTTCAATTGGAAGGAACTAGCTCAAATGGTTCAAGAGGGTAAATATGATGATGTTTCTGGGCAAAAAATGATTTTCCCAGAGAAACAAAAAGGGGGAATTTATTTAATTCCAGTCGCCAAATCTCCACATGGGGTCGACGTTACTCCAGATGGGAAATACTTTATTGCTTCCGGGAAATTAGCCCCATCCATGACTGTCTTTTCTTTTGAAAAAGCCTTTAAAGCAATTGAAAAAGGGCAGTTTTCTGGGGAAAGAAATGGGATTCCGATTCTTAAATATGAAAAGGTAATGGAAAGAGAAGTGAATCCAGAAAATGCACTTGGACCGCTTCACACTCAATTTGATGATAAAGGAATGGCCTATACAACCATGTTCATCTCCTCTGAAATCGTCAAGTGGAACCCAAAAACAGGCGAAACGCTCGATCGGGTCCCTGTTCAATATTCACCCGGACATGCTGTTGCTGCTGAAGGAGACACTGTATCACCTGACGGCAAGTACATCATTGCTTTGAATAAAATTGCCAAGGATAGCTATTTATCAGTCGGACCGTCCCACCCTGAATCGATGCAGCTGATCGATTTAACTGGCAAAAAAATGGAAATTATTCAATCTTCACCTGTAAACCCTGAGCCGCACTACGCGCAAATGATTAAGGCCGATAAAATAAAAACGATAACCGTCTATCCAAAGGATGAGAAAAATAAATTTGCTGTTTATAAGCAGTCAGATACACGGATTGAACGAAAAGGCAATGAGGTCCATGTGTATGGTACAGCGATGCGTTCCAAATTTATTTTTGATTCAAAAGCAAAACGACCTGACCAAATTGAAGTGAATCAAGGCGATAAAGTATACATTCACTTAACCAATATCGATTTTGACCAAGATATTACTCATGGATTTGCGATTAACGGTTATAACCTGAACATGGAGGTTCAACCGGGGCAAACGAATACGCTAGCGTTCACGGCTGATAAGGCTGGAACTTACCCGCTATACTGTACAAACTTCTGTTCCGCTTTGCATCAGGAAATGACTGGCTACTTCTTAGTTAAACCAAATAAATAATGTTCAAACACCAAAGGGGTATCAGTCATCGTATTGATACCCTAAGGCTGTTTAAAATTCACCAAAAAGTGTAATGGATAAATCGGGTTATTTTAAGAAAGAAGGCGGAATGATTTGAGTCGAAAAAAACTTTCGATAAGCTCAGCTTTGCTTTTAGTAGTAGCAGCAGTTTTGATTGTAACTTCCATTATGTTCCCATGGTGGAAAATGGTCTTTATTGCTCCACAATATCCTGAGGGGCTTAATATCATTGTATTTCCTAACAAACTCACCGGGGAAATCGATATTGTTAACGGATTGAATCACTATATAGGTATGAAGGGATTTAGCGCCGAAAATTTCCCAGAACTGTCCTACCTTTCCTATCTTATTTACGGATTAGCATTATTTACACTTATAACAGGAATCCTAAGGAGGAAGTCTTTATTATACGGATTAATTATCTGCTTTGTGGTCGGCGGCTCCCTTGGTGTTTGGGACTTAAACCATTGGCTCCATGATTTTGGCACGGACTTGAGCCCGACTGCGCCCATTAAGATTGATCCTTTTGTCCCTCCGATTCTCGGATCCAATCAAGTTGCCAATTTTGTCACCCATAGCACATTGGGACCAGGCTCATATCTTATTTTGACCGCATTTCTACTCATCCTTATCCCATTATGGAAGGATCGTCGAAAATGAAAAAAGAATGGCTGTTTCTGTTCATATTGGCGCTTGGCTCGCTTACCTTTCCAAATGGGACAAAGGCAGCGGACTCTTTACAAGCATTGATTAACCAAGCTGACGAAGGTTCAATCATCAAGCTTGAAAACCGTACTTATGACGGAAACATTGTCATCACTAAGCCGCTTGTTATCATTGGCTCAAAACACACCGTGATAAAAGGGGACAGAACGGGCAATGTCATTTCCGTTCGGGCCCCCCATGTAACTCTTAAGAAGCTTACCGTCACAAACAGTAGTATGGACCGAAATTCGGCTGAGGAATATGCCGGAATCAAGGTTTATAGTAATGGAAACCGACTGGAAGATCTAATCATTCGCCATTCGTTTCATGGGGTGTATCTTAGTAAATCCCATGAAAATACGATTCGGAATGTCCATATAACTGGACTTGGAAACAATGAAATCGCCAGTCAGGGAAATGGCATCCATGTTTACTATTCTAATAAAAATAAACTCATAGGTAATATCATTGATGGAACACGAGACGGGATGTTTTTCGATTATTCCAATGAAAATACCATTGATGATAATACGATTCGCCACACTCGATATGGACTCCATTATATGTATTCCGATCAGAACCAATTTACAAACAATGTTTTCACCTTGAATACTGGTGGAGCAGCCATCATGAACTCTAACCATCTTCTTTTGTCAAACAACCAGTTTATTTTTAACTATGGGCACCGGTCATTTGGTCTGCTCCTTTTATCCGCAAATCATATAAAAATTACCGACAATCTATTCTTTTTGAACCAAAGAGGGTTGTATATTGATCAATCCACCGATAATAAAATTGAAAAGAACCAAATTATCAAAAACCAAGTTGGGATTGAATTATGGGCCAGTTCAAACGAACAGGTATTTACAAAAAACCATATTCACAACAACACTATACCAGCTGTATCTCTTGGGGGACAAGGTGATAACGCTTGGTTTAAAGATGGTTTGGGAAATGATTGGGGAGACTCCTTCCCACTAGTCGATTTAGACCAGAATAAAGTTAGTGATACACCCGTCGCTTACCATTCTTCCGTTTACAAACTGATTGAAGATCAAGAATTGACCTATTTATTTTTAAAAAGTCCAGCTATTAAAGGCTATGAAAAAATGAATGAACTCCTTCATAAAGACCAGCTCATGTTTAAAGACCCATACCCATTGATTGCCGGACAATCTGCAATCCCATGGCGGTCGATGGTGGCGGGACTGTTCGTCTTATTGATTTTGATAAAAGGGAGAAATTTGCTATGTACTACATTTGGAAGGAATGGAAGGAAAACTTAAGAGGCAAAGGTTTATGGCTCGCCTGTAGTGTCGTGGTCATCGTTTCGATTAGCATGCTTTTTCAAGCCTCTGTTCTCTCCTATGATGAAGGTTTTTACGTCCTTTTGATCAATCTATTTGATACATTGTCTTATTTCATCCCTTTATTTAGCCTTTTTCTAGGCGCCTTTTCTCTCTTTCAGGAAAAGGAACAAAAGACATTGATCATGCTGCTAACGAGGCAGGAAAGCTTTCTCAGCTTTCTTTTTAAAAAGAGTATTGGGGTCCACTCCGTTCTGATTGGACCGATGATAATCTGGTTTTTTGTTTATTTGGTGTTATTGAAGTTTTTTGTTCAAATTGATATTGGGGGCTACTTTCTATTCTTGTTAGCCATCATCGTAATTCTATTGGTTTTTACACAAATAGGGCTTTTCATCGGCAGTTTCTGCCGGTCACGAA
>CAURFY010000223.1:0-5025 GCA_963524115.1 uncultured Bacillus sp. | reverse complement strand
TGAAGCAGAATCTGATGTAATTGAAGGTGCAGACTTCTTGATTGTGAAGCCAGGTATGCCTTATTTAGATATTGTTCGTGATGTGAAAAATAGCTTTAATCTTCCCGTAGTCATTTATAATGTCAGCGGTGAATATTCCATGGTTAAAGCAGCAGCCCAAAATGGCTGGATCGATGAGAAAAACGTTGTTATGGAAATGCTAACAGGTATGAAGCGCGCTGGTGCAGACTTAATCATTACTTATTTTGCAAAGGATGCAGCGAAGTACTTAAAGGAACAATAAATCTGGTTTCTAAAAATGGAAAAAGGAGATTCAAACATGCGCTCTTATGAAAAATCAATCGCAGCATTCCAAGAAGCCAAAACATTAATGCCAGGCGGTGTTAACTCACCTGTTCGTGCATTTAAATCGGTTAACATGGACCCGATTTTCATGGCAAAAGGAAAAGGCTCGAAAATATATGATATCGATGGAAATGAATATATTGATTACGTATTATCTTGGGGCCCCCTTATTTTAGGGCACACAAATGACCGAGTTGTAGAGGCGATAAAAAAAGTTGCTGAACTTGGTACTAGCTTTGGAGCACCATCCCTTATTGAAAGTGAATTAGCTAAACTCGTTAGAGAACGCGTACCTTCAATTGAAATCATCCGCATGGTTTCATCTGGTACTGAAGCAACGATGAGTGCTTTGCGTCTTGCCCGCGGCTATACAGGCAGAAGTAAAATTTTAAAATTCGAAGGCTGTTACCACGGTCACGGAGATTCTTTATTAATTAAGGCTGGCTCAGGCGTCGCTACGCTTGGTTTACCGGACAGCCCAGGTGTACCAGAAGGCGTTGCTAAAAACACGATAACTGTACCGTATAACGACTTGGAAGGCGTTAAATATGCATTTGAACAATTCGGAGATGATATTGCCTGTATCATCGTTGAACCTGTAGCTGGAAACATGGGTGTAGTTCCACCGCAACCAGGTTTCTTAGAAGGTTTGCGTGAAATTACTAACCAAGCTGGCGCCTTGTTGATTTTTGATGAAGTTATGACTGGTTTCCGTGTTGGTTACAATTGTGCACAAGGTTACTTTGGAATCACACCTGACTTAACTTGTTTAGGTAAAGTAATTGGCGGCGGTCTTCCTGTTGGTGCTTTTGGTGGTAAAGCAGAGATCATGGAACAAATTGCTCCAAGTGGTCCGATTTATCAAGCTGGAACATTGTCAGGGAACCCACTAGCGATGTCAGCTGGTCTTGAGACATTAAGTCAATTAAGCCCAGAAAACTATGTTGAGTTTGGTCGCAAAGCCGATATGTTGGAAGCAGGTTTCAAGGCAGCTGCTGAAAAATATAATGTACCATTGACTTGTAACCGTGCTGGTTCGATGATTGGCTTCTTCTTTACTAATGAAAACGTAATTAATTATGAAACAGCGAAAACGTCTGATTTAGAGTTTTTTGCTAACTATTTCCGTGAAATGGCGAACCAAGGAGTATTCTTACCTCCATCTCAATTTGAGGGTATATTCTTATCTACAGCACATAGTGATGAAGATATTCAAAAAACCATTCAAGCTGCTGAAGTGGCATTTTCAAAACTTAAAGGATAAAAAGAAAAGCGGAAGCGCCCGTTCAGTGAAGTCCACTAGTCACTGGGCGTTGGAGCTAGACATGAAGAAAAGCGGAAGGCCGATTTATTACGGTGCTTCCGCTTTTTTTATCATAAAAATTTCTTCTAATTCATAGAGTGTTAATGACATAGTGATTAATGTTATGGATTTGAAGGGAGGGAGTCGCTTTGTCTCATGAAAATCAATCGTTTTTACGATTTTCCTTAGAAGAGTCAGTGTGGTTTCAAAGAGGACAGGAAGTCGCAGAGTTAGTTTCGATCTCTTTGGATCCAAACATTTCAATTGTAGAAAATGATCAATACGTTGCTATACGTGGTTCACTTGAACTTACAGGTGAATACGTGCGGACTCTAGAGGATGAAATTGATAAAGAGGAGGAAATCTCCGCACCAAAATTTATTCAGTCTGTTGAGGAAAGGGAAGAGGGAATCTGTGAATTTACGCATCGGTTTCCAGTTGATATCACCATCCCCAATAATCGAATTCAAAACATTAACGATATTGGGGTGACGGTGGATTCGTTTGACTATGCAGTACCTGAGCGGAGCTGTTTAAGGCTCGCAGCTGAATTAACTATTTCAGGTCTATACGGAGAACAGCAAAATGTGCCAATTGAGGATGAGGACCGTGAACCAGAGGCTGAACCATTTTTTAATGAAGAAGCAAATGAGGATCAAACAGACCTATACGAAGAAATAAAGCTAGAGATTGATCAAGATGAGGAAACCCCTGAACCGCAGTTATTACACCGGGCTGGTCAAACTGAGGAATTGGAAGAAACTAAAGGGTACAACCCAAATTTTATTCTTTCATATCCTACTGAGACAGTTTCCGATGAACTTGAAGAAGATGAATCAGGGCTATATGAAATCTCTCAGCCTTTTACAGCCGAGGCAAAAAAGCAGCCTAACTCCGATACTGCGCCCTCAGATTATTCCTGGGGAATCCCGATACAATCGAACCAAGCACCTATAACAAAGGGACCAGATTTCTCCTTTGCGTCACAACGAAAAGATCCGAATGTGTCTAAGGCGGAAGTAGAATATCCACAAGAGTCTAGTTATGAACAGCCAAGTGCTGAAAGTAAGGACACTGTCGTGGTGATTGAGGTGGAACTGGATGAATCATCCTCCTCATCTTCTTCTGAACAAATTCAGGTGAAAAAGAAAAAATCATCCAAGAAAAAAAGTATGTCCATTGCAGAATTTTTAGGTAGAAAAACAGAAAATGAACTTCAAGCAAAATTAAAGGTTTGCATTGTTCAGCATGGTGAAACACTAGATAGCCTTGCAGAACGTTATGACATTGGGGTTCAACAAATTTTGAGAGTAAATCATTTAGAGGCCACTCAGGACGTGTACGAGGGGCAAGTACTTTATATTCCAGAGACAGCAAATAGCAGATAAGGATTGAATGAGCAGGTGATTTTTGCCTGCTCTCCTATTTTGGAGAAAAAAGCATTCGATCTGAAAGAGAGTGAAGTCATGTGAATGCTAACAACAATCTTAATGAGGTAGCATCCATATTAGCTCATTATGCAGTTGAACCTTATTATGTTGAGGATTTGGGAAAAATCCAAAAGGTATACTCTAATAAAGGTGCTTTTGCTTTGAAAATGATACCACCGCAATTAGGTACGGAATTTATTCGCCATATTCAAACGCTTTACCAAAAGGGCTATAACCGAATAGTCCCGATTTACCCGGCAATGGATGGCCGATACGCAGTCCTTCACCAAAACATGCTGTATTATTTAATGCCTTGGCTCGAGACGGAGGCTAAAGAGGACCCTGTAGAAAGAAATAAGAAGTTATTCCGTGAACTTGCAAGGCTGCATACACTATCATCTCATGAGGTTCCGATAAAAAAAGAAGATCGAAAAGAGCACTATGAAAACACATTGCTTCTGCTGGAAAAGGATGAAGAATTCATAACTGGATTTCTTGAAAGCTCTGAAAAAAAAATATATATGTCGCCGTTTGAATTACAATTTTGTCTATATTATCAAGAGGTCAAACAAGCGATTCAATATTCAAAACAACGGCTTGAGGTATGGTATGAGAAAACAAAGGATCAGGAGAAGGTTAGAACCGTATTGATTCACGGAAAGTTTTCTCCTGAACATTTCTTGTTTGATGATAAAGGTTATGGTTATTTTATGAACTTTGAAAACATCAAGGAGGGTTCTCCCTACCAGGACATTCTTCCCTATCTCCATCAGACTTTAAAGGGTTTACCAAAAAGAAGCGAGGAATGTATTGAATGGTTGCTTATTTATTATAAATACTTTCCTCTAAAAGAAGAGGAAAAGCATTTAATGTTGAGCTATTTTACTCATCCTAGTGCCATCATAAAGGTTGCGAAAAAATATCATAAAAACCAACCGGGAAAAAAAGAACGGAAATATTCGCAACAGCTGCAGCGTAAGTATTGGTTGCTCAAAAATACCGAGTATGTGGTGATGCGACTTGAGGAAATTGAACAACAGAAGGCACAGGCACTAGCACAGGCGCAACAACAGGAAGGAGCCCAAGATTGACAATCGTCAACTTAAGGCTCCTTTTCATATCATGTCAAATTGGAAGGCAAGTGCAAGTAAGATTAATATGGTTAATAGCAATGCATCGAAAGTGGTTGGCAGTATAATTGTTCGGATGATTTGGAAAACACATAATGGGATAATAAACTGGCAACAACTACCTCGAATATATCGGAGCCATGGCGGAAGTACGCGAGGGTTATATCTTCGCTTCACCATTCTTCCTCCTTATAATAGCTTTGTTGGTTTATCATATGACTTCCACTAGGTAAAAGTGTTATAAATTTGAGAAACTATTCATGAAAAATGTATATCAGACAAAAAAATCGGGTAATATGATTGACGATGCTCCCCTTTTTTAGGTAGTATAGCTTATAGAATACTGTGAATTAACCCATATGATTGGGATACAATTGAAAATAATAGCGAAGATAGGGAAGAGTACAATGCCATCTGTTTGTAGAGAGGGAAGCCATTAGCTGAAAAGCTTCCTATTCAGACCATTGGAAGGTCGCCCTTGAGCATCTCCTGTGAACGTTTAACTAGTAGCCGGAGACGGAAAATCCGTTATCTAAGCAAGTGCCAATTAGGGCTTTTTCTAATTGGAAAAAAGGTGGTACCGCGAAGCTTACTCCATTCGTCCTTTTCATGGCGAATGGAGTTTTTTGTTTTGGGACGAAACTGATTGAGGTGTGTCGGGAGACTAGCTGTTAAACGATGCTGATTTATTTTTAAAAAATGGAGGTTTGATGATGGATACGAAAGAGATTTCGATGCCAACGAAGTATGATCCGCAAGCGATTGAGCAGGGTCGATATGATTGGTGGCTTAAGGGTAAGTTTTTTGAGGCTAAGAG
>CAURFY010000222.1:0-5026 GCA_963524115.1 uncultured Bacillus sp. | reverse complement strand
CATTTGTACAGGTACTTCAGGGCATTCTTCTTTGACCACTGGTAGAATGTTTACAGGTTTAGGCGGCAATTGTGGCTGCGGAGGTGGTGGTGCTTGCTGAATATTGGCCATATTCATCATGTAGTAATTGTTGATGTCAATTTCTGGAATGATAGGTTGTGGCATCTTTGGAACGAAAGGCGCGATTGGTGCTTCTTTAATTGGCATCTCTTTTATTGTAGCCTCCTTGATTGGCATTTGAATTGGCTTTTCTTTCACAAATGGCTGCTCTTTGATTGGCATTTCCTTTTTAGCACCCATACTGATTTTTGTTCCCGGTGCTCCTCCATGCGGGGCTTCTTTTTTAACTGTTCCCCCCGTGGTCGGAACTTTTATTTTCATACCAGGCATTATCATATCCGGGTTACTGAGCTGGGAATTCATTTTTTTCAGCTCTTCAAAATTCACGCCGTACTTCTTGGCGATTTTCCAAAGAGTATCCCCTTTCTGGACGATATGGATCTTCACACGATTCCCCTCCTAAGGTGGCATAAGTCCATACATTGTATGTTGAAGTGGGCAAATTGCTAACAATCCACAAAAATATTTATGCTTTTTTAATAAATAATATGTGATAACTATTTTTTCATTACTTATAATCGGAGGTTCTACTTAATGTAGTGGCGAAAGTATGGTAAAATTTTAAATCATCAGGGGTAAGGTGGGTTCAATTATGGCGGAACAAAAAAAGATTTTAGGTGACGAAAGAAGAGCCTTTCTTTTACAAATGTTAAAAGATAGTAATGTCCCTATTACTGGAAGCGAGTTTGCCTCAAAAACGAAGGTATCTAGACAAGTAATCGTTGGCGATATTACCATTTTGAAGGCAAAACGGGAGCCGATAATCGCTACGAGTCAAGGGTATATTTATTTAAAACAGCCTTCTTCCTCTACCATTTGTGAACGTACAGTAGCTTGCAATCATACTCCGGACCGAACAGAAGAAGAATTAATCATTCTTGTTGATCATGGGGTAACGGTAAGAGACGTCAGAATTGAGCATCCTGTTTATGGCGATTTAACCGCTTCGATTATGGTGTCTAATCGAAAGGATGTTAAGCACTTTATGGATAAAATTAGGGCAACGAAAGCAACCTATTTATCTGAACTAACGAATGGAATCCATCTTCACACCATATCCGCCCCATCTGAAGAAATATTAGATGAAGCGGTTCAAGCCTTAAAAAAGGCGGATTTCTTAATAGACTAAAAAAATAAAAGGGTATCTTCCACAAATGGAAGATACTCTTTTATTTTTGGGGCTCTGTTAAACATGTCTGTTGATTTCCGCTGCAGGCACTCGCTTTCCGCGGGGCGGGCGGTGAGCCTCCTCGGCGCTAGGCGCCTGTGGGGTCTCACCTGTCCCGCTGCTCCCGCAGGAGTCTCGTGCCCTCCGCTCCAATCAACAGAATGCTCAAAAATCAATTTTGTTCTTTAACACAGCCATTTTTAAAAATTACTTTAGGTTATAGGAAGGGTAGCTTCCTAGTAAGGTTACGTTACAGCCGACAGCTTCAAGCTCTTGCATTGCACCAGGAATTAACACATCATCAACCTTCATCTCAATATCGATAATAAAGAAATAATTCCCTAACCCTGTCTTCATCGGTCGTGACTCAATTTTTGATAAATTAAGCTTGCGCCATGCAAATGCTGATAATACTTGATGAAGGACCCCCGGATGATCAGCAGGAAGAGTCACCATAATCGTGGTTTTATAACCATGAAAATGCGGATGATCCTCGGACAATGCTAATGGTTTTTTAGCCAAAATAACAAATCGGGTATGATTGAATGAAATATCATGAATATCTGGTTTTACGATGGTTAATCCGTATTCCTCTGCTGCCAAATCATTGGCAATTGCTGCTGCTTTTATTTCAGGATGCTGCTGAATATACTGTGCAGCGGCTGCCGTTGAAGTCGTATTTTCGCAAAATACCCCTTTAAATTCTGAATGTAAAAATTTATGGCACTGAGCAATGGCATGTGTATGGCTTAAAATTCGATCCGTCTCTTTCCAGGTATCCTTATGATTAGGATGAACCATAAAATGCTGACGAATCGGCACATTAATTTCACCAAGAATAGGCAAGTCCACTTCATGAACTAAATAATCAAGGGTAATATTAACCGAACCCTCAAGTGCATTTTCCAACGGAACAACAGCAAGATCCACTTCACCTACTACAACCGCATCCATGCATTCAGGTATGGTTAAATACGGTACTCCTGTGTATTCAGGAAACATTTTACGAACTGCAATATCTGTAAAGGTCGCCTTCGGACCCAAATATCCTACCTTCACGATTTCTCCCCCATTAAAAATTGGGCTGAAATCTAAGGACATAGATTCATCTATGCCCCAGATCCCAACACCTCAACTTTTTCTACAAATTCAAGCCGCTTAAGCTGTGTAAGCAACTCATCAAGATCAATCCCCATTGTTGCAACATTTAACGAAAGTGTAACGTTTGCTCTACCTTGAATCGGAATAGTTTGGTGAATGGTTAACACATTACAACCGGAAACAGCAACAACTTCCAGGAGCTTTGATAAAGTCCCAGAGCGGTCTTCCAGTTGGAAAAATAATGTAATAAGTCTTTCTTTCACGATCGTATGGAATGGAAACACCGTGTCGCGATATTTATAAAATGCACTACGGCTTAAATCAACACGATTTACGGCGTCCCAAACTGATTCTGCTTTGCCTCTTTCAATCATTTCTTTTGCTTCAAGCGTTTTTTTCATCGCCTCAGGCAAAACGTCTTCACGAACTAGAAAGAATTTTTTATCGAATTTATCATGTCTCATTTCTCCACCCCGTAATTGCGTAGGTCTATTCAATAAACTCGAATTCGTAGTTTAACAACTTAACGGCGTCTCCATCTTTGGCACCTTTTTGACGGAGCGCTTCGTCAATTCCCATACTACGAAGTTGACGGGCAAAACGCTGAACTGATTCGTCTCTTGAAAAATCAGTCATTTTAAACAATCTTTCGACTTTTTCCCCAGTAATAACGAAAGTTCCGTCCGATTCACGAGTAATGAAGAATTCATCTTGCTCCGCTTCGTGTTTGTATACGACACGATGTAGGCCGACTTCCTCTTCTTCTACCTCCTCAATTAGCGGGAATTCAGGAGTCTGTTCGATTTTATCGGCAATCTCAAACAACAAATCACGTAATCCTTTTCTAGAAATAGCTGAAATAGGATAGATCGGATATTCATCATTTAGCTTCTCTTTGAAAACCAACAAATTCTCATCTGCCCCTGGCATGTCCATTTTGTTAGCAACGATAATTTGTGGACGTTCCATCAAGCGTAAATTGTATTGTGCCAATTCTTTATTGATTGATAAATAATCTTCGAATGGATCTCGCCCCTCGGTTGCGGCCATATCAATAACATGGACAATGACACGAGTTCTTTCTATATGACGTAAAAATTGATGTCCAAGGCCTACTCCAGAATGAGCCCCTTCTATTAGTCCAGGAAGATCTGCCAATACAAAACTTCTGCCATCTTCCGTTTCAACCATCCCCAGATTTGGGACAATCGTTGTAAAATGGTACTCGGCAATTTTGGGTCTCGCTGAAGAGACAACCGATAGAAGTGTCGACTTACCAACACTTGGATAACCAACTAAACCTACATCCGCCAAAAGCTTCAGCTCTAACATGATGTTTCGTTCACGGCCTGGTTCACCATTTTCGGAAAGCTCTGGTGCTGGATTAGATGGTGTAGCAAACCTAGAATTTCCTCTACCGCCTCTGCCGCCTTTTGCGATGACGGCTCTTTGTCCGTGCATCGTTAAATCACCGATGACCTCGCCAGTGTCCTCATCTGACACGACCGTACCCGGTGGTACTTTCACGATGAGATCCTTAGAGTTTCTCCCATGCATATTTTTAGACATCCCATGTTCTCCACGTGGTGCTTTAAAATGGCGTTGGTAACGAAAATCCATTAGCGTACGTAAGCCTTCTTCTACTTCAAAGACAACGTCGCCGCCCTTTCCGCCATCCCCACCTGCTGTGCCCCCTTTAGGGACATATTTTTCACGGCGAAATGCAACCATTCCGTTACCGCCGTCTCCGCCTTTTACATAAATTTTTACCTGATCGACGAACATTTTTGTTCCTCCCGTCTGTACTAAGTACAAAACAAATTTTCTTTCAAGACGAGAATCGCTCTTCTCATAGCCATTCCTATCTAAATGGCATAAAAATATCTAATGCGAGTTCCTGTTGAGAGAATTCCAAAACCTTTATCGTATGTTGACTATTTTGTTTAGTGTCTAGAAACCGTTGTAACATGTTCTTATCCTTTATTATTCCGCTAAAATCAAAAAAGAAACGAATTCCATTTTTTTGCGTTTCAACAGAAACAGCTAGGTTGTTTTCATGAATTTCATCAACTGCTGTATGTAAGCATTCCAAAAATGAACTTGTCCATTCGGAGAGAAGCTGATCATCCACATTTAAGATACCACCGGTTTCATGGACTACCTCATACTCAAGCTGAAAGGAGTATGCTTCCCAGTTGGCTGTAAGTAGTAATGATGCAAAACGAGGAATTTTCAGGTTCGACAATTTTGCTTCTTGTTGTGTCTCGATTACAATTTCATCGATAATTTGTTTGACTCGCTCAGTTTTATTTAAAGCGAGATTGCCTTTAATTAATTGAATTTTATTCAACCAGTCGTGCCGTGCATGCGCAAGGACTTCGACGGTACTCCAGTCTTTTCTCATACTTGCACTCCTAAATAGTCATATTAGCATCATAAGGCTACTTGGTGATAGTATATCAAAAAACAGACTATGCGTAACGAAAAAAGAAGAATTTAGCAAAAAAAGCGGAAGTGCGCGGCTAAAGACATATTGACTGGAGCTCTAATAAAGTTTTAAAAAATGCTGTGTTAAAGCTCATTGTTGATTTTTTGCACAATGTTGATTGGAGTGGAAGGCGCGAAGACTCCTGCGGG
>CAURFY010000221.1:0-5029 GCA_963524115.1 uncultured Bacillus sp. | reverse complement strand
CCACCGCTGATATTCCTTTTTTTCCGTCTTACCAGTTGAAGTCTTAACTTTGACATATTGCTTACCTTCTTAAACAAAGATCGCTTTATTAGGAATAAGCAGGACATCTTTCTTTTCTTTTTTTAAAAAAGTAATAAAGGCTGTCATCCCGTCTTTTATAGCCGGGTTTGGCTCAGCAAGTTTTCCGGTCACCTCATAGGTAACAATTCCAGAGCCGTCAATTTTTGGTGTGTTGCTGACAGTAGTTACTTCACCAGGCAAGTTCTCAAGTGTTAATGAGTCAATTGCCACCCTCATTTGCTGACCATTTTCAATTCCTGAAATATCGGTTTCAGATGCACTTGCCGTTACATTGATGACAGTAGGATCCATGATCGTCATAAAGGCAGCTCCAGATGAAGCAGCAGAATTATTAGTCGTCCCGGACTTACTTCCGGTCACAACTTCGCCAACTTTATAGGCAATACTCATAATTTCGCCATCAATAGGTGCTTTAAGATTAATTTTGGCCAAGTTATTCTTTGCTTCTTGAAGGTCATTTTTCGCTTCTTCAACACTTAGGTTTGCATTCTGGATACTAGTGTCACTATTTAAGAGAGTTTGATACTTTTTAAGCTCTAGTTCATAGGCTGATTTAAGAGTAGCATCATCTGGTCTTTCAGCCATTTTTGCTTGAGCTTGGTCAACATTTAATTTCAGTTGCATTTTATTTATTTCACGCTGATTTACAGCATCAGTATTGTTTGCTTGCGCTTTATTTAAGGCATTTTCTGCTTGTGTAACCGCTAGTTTTAGATCAGTATCATCAAGTTCAGCCAGGATATCTCCTGCTTTTACCGATTGTCCAATCTGAACATTTATTTTCTTAACCGTGCCAGATACTTCAAAATTTAAATTTGAAAGTGAGCGGCTTATTCTTCCATCAGCACCAAGACCCACTTCTAAATTTCCTTTCATGGCTTTTTGTTCAATGGTTTTCGCTGGAGTGGTTTCAGCTTTAGAGGAACATCCAGCCAATAACCCCATTCCCAAGGAACAAGCAAGTATCATCGCTATCGCTTTTCTTCTCAAAATGTATCATTCCTTCCTGTTTGTTCTGGCTTTATTGTAGAAATTGAATGTGATGACTTTGTGAGGGAATTTGTTAACTTTTTACGACCAAAGTATGACGAAAAATGGACATAAAAAAATAGCTCCCCTTTGTGGGAGGAGCTATTTGGGATAAAGTTATGAATTTTCTAATGTAAACCAGAATTCAACTCCGTCATCATGATTGATGGCTCCGTATTTTCCCCCGTGAGCCTCGATAATGACTTTTACAATTGAAAGTCCTAAACCTGAGCCACCATATTCGCGGGTCCGCGCCTGGTCGATTTTATAAAAACTTTCCCAAATTCTACCCAATTGATCTGCATCAATTGGATTACCAGTATTGAAGACACTGACTCTGACTTGTTCAGTTTTTACATGGGTTTTAACGGTTATTTTTCCATTTAAGTTCACATGGTTCAACGCGTTAGTTAAGTAATTGGTAAGGACCTGCTCAATTCGCTCAGGATCTGCCATAACAGTACAGTTGCCATGATTGGAAACTGTTAACTCAAGGCCTTTTTCCTCAATCATCAGCTTGTATTTCTCTAGAATACTGTCGACTAGTTCTTCGATATCAAAACTTTGCTTTTTCATCTGCTTGTATCCAGCTTCGACCTGGGAAAGGTCAAGTAGGCTTAACACAAGTTTGTTCATTTTTTGAGACTCATCAATAATAACATCACAATAAAAATCTTTGTCTGCTTTGTTAACATTTAATTTTAACCCCTCAGCATAACCACCGATAAGGGAAATCGGTGTTTTAAGTTCATGGGATACATTGGCAATAAATTCTTTTCGGGATTGATCAATCTTTTCTTTAATTCTTATATCCTCTTTAAGTTGATCATTGGCAATCGCAAGTTCCTTTAACGTTTTATCCAATTTAATCGAAAGAAAATTAATATTGTTGGCAAGGTCGCCGATCTCATCGTGGGAATTAACCTCAATTCTTTGCGTGAAATCCAATTTGATCATTTCAGAAGTAACCTTACCCATTTTAACAATAGGTTTGGAGATGCTTCTAGAAACATAAAAAATGATAATCGTACCGATCATGGCAACAAAGATAGAAACATAAAGAATGAAATCACTTGCTGCTTTGACACTGTCTTTCATGGCATCAATGGATGTACTGATCACAATATATCCCTCAGTACCATCACCAAGCTTAATGAGGGAATACAAACTTAAAAATTTAGATTCCATCCGTGGGTCTATTCGAGTTTTTATAACAGGGTGGTCAGTAATGTTGTCTATAATGCTTTTTAAAAGGTCACCATGATTCGGAGGCATGTTGGTGCCTGGAAATGGTCCTTTTATATTACGATTGAATAAAGCGGTCCTAAAAATGAGATTGTATTCCTTGTCAAATATGACAATATTAATATTTTTATTATCTTGAAGGGCTACGAGGCTATCTTCATACTGATCACTTTTAATTAAAATTTGTTGTACCCGGTCGAGACTTTCCGAAAGGGTCTTCTTCTTTGAGGAAAGGTAAAAGTCTTCAAGGAAAAAGATGCTGAACAACTGGGTGATGATGACAAATAGAAGGATGATAGATGTAAGAATTAAAAATAATTTAACCTTAATTGATCGTCTCAACCGTGCACCTCATTTTGTATCCAACCCCACGAATGGTTTGAATATACGCACCATATTTACCCAGCTTAGCCCGAAGTTGTTTAACATGTGTGTCAACTGTGCGGAGATCACCATAATAATCGTAATTCCAGACGGAGTTTAACAGGGTGTCTCTGGATAAGGCAATCCCGTTGTTTTGGATAAAATAGACCAACATGTCAAATTCCTTCGGAGTTAAGTCAACTGGGAGGTCGTCCACATAGACTAAATGCTCATTTTTATCGATTGAAATGTTTCCTAATGTGAGTTCTTCACCACTAAGTTTCCCTGAACCCTTTAATAGATTCTCGACTCTGGCGACTAATACGCTTGGGGAAAAGGGTTTACTCACATAATCATTTGCTCCTAGCCTGAATCCAGTGAGCTGATCAGCTTCTTCTGCTTTGGCGGTAAGCATAATCACGGGAACATTTGAAACTCCTTTTATCCCTTTTAAAACCTCCCATCCGTCCATGTGTGGCATCATGACGTCAAGGATAATAAGATCAATTTTGTTACCCAGCTCCGTAAAAGCATCAAATGCTTTTTTTCCATCCTCAACACATAACACCTCAAATCCTGCGTTAAAAAGAAAATCGGAAACAAGCTTTCTCAATCTTGCTTCATCATCTGCTAGTAATATGAGTGGCTTTTTGATAATTCAACACTTCCAGATTCTATTGTTTTCTTTAAACTACCATTTGATTGTGATGGAAATGTGAGGATAGACTTACACTTGATAATGAATTTCTCACAATAATCGTTTTTATTATTTAATGGCAAGGCTGACTTTTAGTTTCTTTCCTTTGATGGTTGTATTCTCTAAAGCTTGAAGTACCTGTGAGCCCTTACCATTAAGAATATCGACATAGGACAAATTGTCTTGGATGGTAATAATGCCGATATCATCTGCCGTGACACCTGGAATTTTAGCAATCGTTCCCACAAAATCTACCGCCCGAATCTTCTTGTTTTTCCCACCGTTGAAATGGAGTTTCATGATATCTTTGTTGATTCGAGCTGTTTTATTATTTCTTACTACACGGCGGCCGCTTAGTTTTTCTTCAAATTCTCTTTTTCCTGCAGCGACTTCATCTGTTCCAGGAGCTTCCGCTTTCTTTATCTCAAAGCCAATGTATCTTTCAATGGCTCTTACGAATTTTCCTTCACAAGGAGTCGCAAACGTGATTGCTTTACCTTTATTTCCAGCCCGCCCGGTACGTCCTGTCCGGTGAACATAGCTCT
Organism: uncultured Bacillus sp.; assembly: GCA_963524115.1. Lineage (GTDB taxonomy): Bacteria > Bacillota > Bacilli > Bacillales > Cytobacillaceae > Bacillus_BU. The sequence goes on along the minus strand of CAURFY010000221.1, from coordinate 1,069 downwards.
CTTTTTCCATTGGAACATCATAGTTAATAACAAGTGTCACATTATCAATATCAATTCCCCGTGCTGCTACATCGGTGGCCACTAGATAACGGAAATTCCCTATTTTAAAACCATCCATTACGGCAAACCGGTTTTCCTGCTCTAACCCACCATGGAGCCTCTCGCACGAATAATGGGCTGCTTCCAATTCTGTATAGACCGTATCAACATGCTCTTTCGTCCTGCAAAAAATAAGACAGCTGTCTGGATTTTCTACAACTGTAACATCCTTAAGAAGGGAGATTTTTTCTTCGTCTTTCACTTCGATTAAGCTATGTTCAATGGTATCTGTCGTCATTCCTGTAGCTGCCATTTCGATATGAGTTGGGTCAACCATATATTTATGGCAGAGATTTTCAACGTCTTTTGGCAATGTTGCAGAGAATACCATCGTTACCCTGTTAGAAGGCAGTTCATTTATGATTGCTTCTACTTCGTCAATAAAGCCCATATTTAGCATTTCATCTGCTTCATCTATGATCAGATACTTAACTTGATCTAAATGAAGAGTTTCTCTCTCGATATGATCCATCACACGTCCTGGTGTCCCTACAACGACGTGAGTTTTTTGCTTTAGTTCTTCTTTTTGTTTTGTGAAAGGCTCTTTTCCGTATACAGCAATGGCTTTAATCCGCTTAAACCTTCCGATGTTGGTGATATCTTCACGAACTTGCGCGGCAAGTTCTCGTGTAGGTGTTAGAATTAATGCCTGTGGCTTTTTTTCGTCCCATTCAATCATCTCGCAAATTGGGATACCAAAGGATGCAGTCTTGCCACTGCCTGTTTGTGATTTTACGACAAGATCCTGCTTATTCATTGCTAATGGTAAGACCTCACACTGTACCTCTGTGGGTGTTTCATACTTTAACAACGTCAATGCTCTGTTGATTTCATCGCTTAAATTGTAATCTTCAAATCCATTTTTACTCATAAATTAACCTCGTTTTTTTTTATTATTCGACAATATATAGGATTCCTTTTCTTCTAAAGAAATATCATATGCAAAATCAGAATATGGTTTATTATACTC
>CAURFY010000220.1:0-5041 GCA_963524115.1 uncultured Bacillus sp. | reverse complement strand
CAATATTAGTTAGCTCTATGGCTCCCTTTCAGGCAGAAGTATCGCTTGAATACAAAGAAAAGAAAGTAAACCTAAAGTCTATTATGGGTGTAATGTCATTAGGAATTCCTGAAGGTGCTATGATTAAAATTGCTGCTGACGGCGTGGATGAAATCCATGCAATAGAAAAAATAGATGAAATTATCAAAGCAAACGAATTGGGTGAATAAGCTCAATCGGTAAAAGGTGATAAAGTATGAAAATTTAGATATGAGAGAAAATAGTTTACAGAAAAGATGAATAAAGCTATTATATTTACGACATGTAAAATAATAAGTTACTACTAGGGGTGCCTTCAACAGGCTGAGAAAAAAGCGGCAACGTTTTTTAACCCTTCGGACCTGATCTGGATAAAACCAGCGTAGGAAAGTAGTGGAAATGTTTCTGTTATTTCTTTCACTCACTAAAGCCAGGTCCTAAGCGGATCTGGCTTTTTACTATTTTTAAGGGGAAATGAAAATGCAAATGAACAAGGAAAAGGTTGCACAGTTATTAGAGCAGATAAGAGAGCAAAACCCGCTCATTCACAATATTACCAATGTAGTGGTTACGAATTTTACAGCAAATGGCCTCTTAGCTCTTGGGGCCTCACCAGTTATGGCAGATAGTCGAAAAGAAGTGGCTGATATGGTGAAAATCGCTAAAGCACTGGTGCTAAATATCGGTACTCTTAATGAAAGAACCGTTGAGGCGATGCAAATTGCCGGAAAATCAGCCAATGAGCAAGGCGTACCAGTTATATTAGATCCAGTTGGTGCGGGTGCGACACCTTTTAGAACCGAAACGGCAAGGAAATTAATAGACCAAGTTAAGGTTTCTATCATAAGGGGAAATGCTGCTGAGGTTGCCAATGTGGCTGGCGAAAATTGGACAGTAAAAGGTGTTGATGCTGGAAATTGCCAGGGAAATGTTGTCGACTTAGTCGTTTCAACTGCAAAAAAACTAAACTCCGTCGTAATCGCAACTGGGAAGGAAGATGTTGTTTCAGACGGAGAAACCACCTATGTCATTCAAAATGGCCATCCTATCCTTACTAAGGTGACAGGTACAGGTTGTCTTTTAACTTCTGTTATTGCAGCATTTGCTGCTGTTGAAAAAGATTTAGTGGTTGCTTCAGCTGCCGCCTTATCTTTTTATGGGGTAGCTGCCGAAATCGCTGCAAAGAAAACCGCTCATATTGGACCCGGAAGCTTTCAAATTGAATTATTAAATCAGCTTTATCATGTTTCATCTTCTGAAATTATGGAATATAGTAGATTTGAAAAGATTTAGAGAGAAGGTAGTTTTACATGGTGACTAAGAAGGCATTAACCATAGCAGGCTCAGATAGTGGTGGCGGAGCAGGGATTCAAGCTGACCTTAAAACGTTCCAAGAATTAGATGTATTTGGGATGTCAGCGTTAACGGCTGTTACAGCCCAGAATACTTTAGGCGTTCACGGTGTCTATCCACTTACAGTAGAAGCGGTTTCCCGCCAAATTGATTCGATTGGCGAGGATATGGGGACTGATGCGGTTAAGACAGGAATGTTATTTAACGCGGAAATCATCGAAGTGGTATCTGAAAAAATCAGGATATATCAATGGGAAAAAGTTGTGGTAGATCCAGTGATGATTGCCAAAGGCGGGGCTTCTTTATTGCAAAATGAAGCCATTACTGCGCTGAAAAGATATTTGTTGCCACTATCGATGGTTGTGACACCAAATATACCTGAAGCAGAAGTGCTGACTGGGATGATCATCAAAACCCTTGACGATAAAAAAGAGGCTGCTAGAAAACTAGTTGAATTAGGGGCGAAAAATGTTGTCATTAAAGGTGGACATGATGAGGACCAACTAGAAGCCGTTGATGTCTTATATGATGGTCAAGAATTTATTTATTTTAAAAGTAAACGGTTTTTAACAAAAAATACGCATGGAACTGGCTGTACGTTTTCTGCAGCCATTACCGCCGGACTGGCACAGGGTCAAAGTGTTTATGAGGCTGTTGCCAAGGCGAAGGAGTTTATTCAGGCAGCGATTGAGGATGATTTGCAAATCGGAAAGGGTCATGGACCGACGAATCATTGGGCCTATCAAAGAAGATTATCTAAGGAGTAGTGAGGTTTAAGTGGCGCGGATTCAGAGTGAAAAATTAAAGGAGCTTTTACAGGTATATTTTATCGTTGGAAGTATGAATTGTTCGAGAAAGCCGGCTGAAGTGTTGGCTGAAGCAATAGCAGGGGGGATTTCTCTGTTCCAGTTCCGTGAGAAAGGAACTGGATCGCTTAATGGGGCGCAAAAGCTTGAATTAGCTTATGAACTTCAAAGCATTTGCCGGGAAAATCAAATTCCGTTTATTGTTAATGATGATGTGGACTTGGCGCTTTTGCTTGATGCTGATGGTGTCCATATTGGTCAGGAGGATGAATCAATCGAAACGGTAAGGAATCGAATTGGTGATAAAATTCTGGGTGTGTCCGCACACTCCATCGCTGAAGCAGAGATAGCCATACAAAACGAGGCTGACTATTTGGGGATTGGTCCGGTGTTTCCTACAAAGACGAAAGAAGACGCAAAGGAAGCGGCTGGGTTTACGCTTATCCAAACATTAAGGCAAACGGGTTTTACCATTCCGATTGTGGGGATCGGTGGGATTAATCATGAAAACTCTGCTTCTGTATTTCAAGCAGGGGCAGATGGTGTGGCTGTTATCAGTGCGATTAGTGCAGCAGATTCGGTAAGGGATGCCGCTCAGAAAATAAGAAAATGTATAGTCGATTGATCAATTTGAGGGGGACACTCCATGAAAAGTGTCCCTCTTCTTTTTTTTGAAAAATAACTGAGTTTCTGATGATATTATATTAAAATAGATTAAGATAGTTTGTCCTTGCTTACTGCGTGGAAAAGAAAATAATCGATACTGATATGTTGTGATAATCAGTATCTTAAGGAGTTCATCACGGTGTATTGGTTCATTTTGCTTTTTCCACTACTTATTTACCCATGGGGGATTGAACGGTACTATACCTACATAAAGTTTGCCTATCTGGAAATATTTGTTGTTTTAACTTGGTTAAGTATCATAATCAGACGAAAGTCCTGGGATATTGATTTAAAGAAACCTTATTTTTCCATTGAACTTATTATTATCCTATTTTTAAGTCTAATCGGAATATCAGCGCTTTTTTCAGTCAATCAATATGCTTCGATCTATGGAAGGATTGGAAGAAATGAAGGGCTATTGGCTTTCCTGTGTTATGGTAGTGTTTTGCTGTTTTCATATAGGCTCATTACGATAGAAAAAATGAAAAAAATAATTCCAGGGATGGCAATTGTGTCCATTACTGTATCAGTTTACGGGATCTTGCAGCATTACTTCTTGGACTTTTTACCAAGAACTCCGATGTATTATAACGAAGTCCGGAGCTATGCCTTTTGTGACAACCCAACTTTCTTTGGGTCTTATCTAGTTTTAGTATTCATGTTAACCATTTCGGGTTATTTAACTGCTAAGAGTAAATCTCGTTCATGCCTTTATTTAACCATAATCAGTTTAGCTTTTATCGCCCTCATTTTTTCTGGGACGAGAAGTGGTTGGGTTGGGGTGTTTTGTGGAATGATGTTTGTTTCTTTTTTTGTGATTAGGAAGAGAAAATATCTTTGGAAGAAATGGGCAACCTTATTAGTTATGTTATCACTTTTGGTTGTCATGATTAATATTGCTGAAAAAGGTAGCCTTTACGATCGGATTGGAACCCTTTTTTCTGATTCCTATAAAATTGTTACCGATAAGAGTACAGGGGCAGAAGGCTCCCATCGCTTGTTTATTTGGAAAAAATCGTTACCGCTGGTCCCAGAGTATTTCTGGGTAGGTTCTGGACCTGATACGTTTGATTATGTATTCCCAAATGATCAAGAGAAAAAGAATGTTTTTGGGGATATGATTGTTGATAAGGCCCATAATGAATATTTACAAATGGCGATTACCTTGGGCGTCCCGGCGCTCTTAACGTATTTATATTTATTATTGGTTATTTTAAGGAATGCCTTTAAAGCCGTAAAAAAGGTTCAGGTAGACAAGGAAAAGGTTTCTCTGTATGGGTTAATTTCGACGATTTTTGCCTACCTCGTCCAAGCGTTTTTTAATATAAGTACGGTTCCGGTTGCGCCATTATTTTGGTCTATTTTAGGGATAACAATGGCTGTATCAACTTTGTATCTGAAAAGAGAAATGAAGCAAGATGCGGGCGAGGAAACTCGACCCGTTGGAGATAAAATTCAAAGTGCATAACAAAAGAGGTCCCCGAAAACTGTGTGTCTGCACTCGTTTTGGGGACCTCCTTTGTTGAATTAAATTAGCTGAATTTATCTTTGCGCTGCTTGAGAAATTACATTTTTTATATTTTTTCCAATCTCAATAAGGTTCTGTAGTCCAGTCTCTAAGTTTTGTTTCCATTTTGGACTTTCTTCTTTTATTATGCTTTCGATCTGTTGCGCTTTTTTCTTTACTTCTTCTGTTTTATCATTAATGACTTTTTGGGTGTAATCCTTTTTAGCTAGCTGTGCATTTACGGATTCTGCATCAAATTTCCCTTGTTTTACATAGGGTAGGGACTGCTCCATAATAGCTCTAAAAATTGGTACTACCGTATCAGAGCTGCTGTTAGGTAAATAATGCTGACGATCGGTCATGTCATAACCCAGCCATACCGCACCGACAAGATTTGGCGTATACCCAACAAACCACTGATCTTTTGTTCCATTTATATCGTTGTACGGAAGCTGAGTTGAGCCTGTTTTTCCGGCAATTTGAACATTGGTCATCTTTGTTCGTTGTCCGGTTCCTGTTTCAACTACATTTAGTAGCATGGAGGTAATGTCATCCGCAACTTTTTTTGAGGTAACTTTTTTTGTCTCTTCTTTTCTTTCGGCAATAACGGTGCCCGTAGGACCGACTATTTTGGTGATAAAATGGCTGTCTGTCCGCTTTCCTCCGTTTGGAAAAGTAGAATAGGCTTCAG
>CAURFY010000219.1:0-5043 GCA_963524115.1 uncultured Bacillus sp. | reverse complement strand
TTTCTGGGGTGGAAATGAAGTTTGGTTAATCACTGCTGGAGGCGCAACCTTCGCTGCCTTTCCAGGAGCATATGCAGATATGTTTTCCTTCCTTTATGAAGCAATGTTCTTAATTCTATTTTCCTTGTTTATTCGGGCTACTGGATTGGAATTTATGCACAAATCCGATTCACCAAGATGGCAATCGATATGGAAATGGGCCTTTTCCATATCAAGTTTCTTGATTGCTCTGCTTTTCGGTGTTGCCTTTGCGAATCTCTACCGTGGCATTTTAATCGGTGAGAATGGGTATGAGGGTAATCTTTTAAGCCTATTAAATCCTTATGGTATTCTGGGTGGAATTTTGTTTGTATCTATGTTCCTTTTATCAGGGTCACTGTGGGTTCAATTAAAGACAGTCGGGGACACTGCCAAGCGGTCACTTAAGTTATCGCGGACCTTCGCAATGATAGCAGCAGCGGTTTTAGCAATCTTTTTTGTGGCAACCATGAATTTAACGCCACTACCTGACAATTTTAATGAACTACCAATCCTATGGATCATTCCTAGTTTATCACTGTTAGCTATTTTGGGGGCTGTGGTCTTTGTTTTCAAAGAAAAAATTGGAGCAGCATTTACTGCGGTTTGCTTAGCCATTGTTACGCAAATGGCTACCGGGTTTGTAGGAATGTTTCCAAATATGCTTCCTTCAAAAATTGATGATAGTTTTAGTGTCACATTGTATAATGCAGCAGGAAGTACGCTGAATTTAAAAATCATGTTCACAGTAGCTTGTATCTTTGTCCCAATCGTTATTGCATATCAGGTATGGAGCTATATACTATTTAAAGATAAGATTGTTAAAGAAAGTGCGAAGGGGTATTAACTTACGAGAAGTAACAAAGGGGTTTTAAAATAGGGGATTTACCAAGGGGTATTAACAATAGGGGAGCCGATGGCATTCGGCTCTCCTTTATAAATTTTGAGATTAGGTTGAAATAAATGTTTGAATTCGACAAAACTAGTGATTGTTTTTGACACTTTAAGACAAACCTCCCATTGACTTTTTTTTATAATAAGGAGAAAGAGGTTGTCCTAAGGGGGAGTACGATGAGATCCTATCAAGTTTATTTAATAGAAGATGAATTTGCCTCCCATTATTATGGAAGAGAACAAATGTTTTATCAGTTATTTCTTGATAAAGAGCGTTCTCAGGGCGAATTAAAATCGATTATTGAGAGGCAAATCCAATATATAACAAAACCAATACCGAGTTTGCGGGTTCATAAGAATATAAATAAGAAGTTAAGTAAAAATAAGGATTTTCGCTTTGAGAACGGGGCATACTATATAGAAAGGAATGGTTTATTCAGTTCAGCAAGGCTTGAAATTTGTGAGCGGTTCGCAAGAGTGGATTCGAAAGGAAGCTTTGATTCGGAAACAATCTTTTTTGAAGCACTTCGTCAGAGTGAGCCTTCTTTTCTGGCAATAGACCTAAAGCATGATCGATACGGCTGGCTTAATCCAATTAAAGAAAGAAAATTTGTCTAAATCGCACAAAAATCGGTGCAAATATTGTATAATTACGTTTGGTCTAGTACACTGTATGATAGACAACATGAAGGAGGAAGTTTATATATGTGGCAACTTATTCTAGTTGGTATACTAGCACTAGTCGCTGGTGTAGCTCTAGGATTTTTCATTGCTCGGAAATATATGATGAGCTATTTAAAGAAAAATCCGCCAATCAATGAACAAATGTTAAAAATGATGATGATGCAAATGGGTATGAAACCATCGCAGAAGAAAATCAATCAAATGATGAACGCCATGAATAAACAATCTAAATAATTGAGACAAGCACTCCATCCATATGTGAGTGCTTTTTTCTTTGTTGGCACTTACTAGCTGGAGTTTAGGTAGATCAAATCTTGTATTTGGTCTTTTTTTGCTATAAGGGTAATGAATTTTTTGAAAAGTGAACATTTTGTTACTAAATAGCCGAATATTCACTTTGATACACAAATGTAATATAACTATTACTTAAATGACAAATTTAGATGTTATACTTCTAAATGTGACAAAAAGAGATGGAAAAGGAAAGATTTCTATTTTTAGACTCATGAAGTTGGAAGCGGCTTCGTAAATAATAAGGTACTTTACATAGAAAAATGTCAAATTGTGCCGAAGACTCGTAAAATATAGGCAAAATTATTTTTAATTGATTACTAGAGATAAACTTAATAATTTGTCAAAAGAAAGCAGGGGAATCGATTTGAAGAAAAAGATAACTGCACTTGGGACTATCGTAATTTTAGGCATCAGTAGTATATCTTCAATACCGGCAGTAAAGGCAGAATCAAATCTGCAAAGTATTCAAGGACAACGTTCTGGTATTCAAGTAGGGATTACTCAAGCAAATGCAGAAATTTCACAAGTACAAAATGAACTTGCTAGTTTAAATGAACAAATTAAAAGAACTGATCAGGCCATTCAAGATAATAATACAATGATTGCTCAAACCAAAGAAAACATGGCAGCATCGCAAACTGAAGTTCAACAGCTTAATGATCAAATTACAATTCTTAAAGATAGAATTGAAAAACGTAATAATGTATTAAAAAAACGCGCCCAATCTTTCCAAGAAAGTGGCGGACAAGTAAGCTACGTGGATGTGTTACTTGGATCCTCTAGCTTCAGCGATTTTGTAAATCGAATTGGTGCTGTTGCAACAATTGTGGAAGCAGACGAAGATTTAGTGAAACAACATGAAGCGGATAAACAGGAAATACAAGTTAAGCAAGCTACAGTTGAACAAAAGTTAGCTGAATATCAGGACATGATGACCGAATTTGAGGGTATGCAAGCTCAAATAAACGAGCAAAAATTGCAAAATGATGCCTTAAAAGCAGAACTTACTGCAAAAGAACAACAAAAACTCTCAGAGAAATCTAGTCTTCAGCAGCAAGATAAAACACTTGCAGTAGCACAATCACAGCTGACACAGCCAGCAAGAAGCCAAACGACTAGTTCGCCGGTATTCTCTTCTGTAACAGTTCCAGCAGGAAGTGGTTCAATTAATGATGTGATTCAGGCTGGTTATAAATATATTGGACATTCAGTATATGTATTCGGTGGCGGAAGAACGGCTTACGATATAGCAAATGGAAGATTTGATTGTTCTGGCTTCGTTCATTGGGCCTTTTCACAAGCAGGTGTAAGTGTCGGGTCAAGCACAGATTCCCTAAAAAATTCTGGGACCACAATTCCTTCAAGTCAAATGCGACCAGGCGATCTTGTCTTCTTTGACACGTACAAACAGGACGGTCACGTAGGTATTTATATTGGTGGCGGTAAATTTATTGGATCACAGGATTCTACTGGTGTAGCCGTTGCGGATATGACTAGTGGATATTGGGGCCAAAGATTTAACGGTCGTGTTAAGAGAATAATGGATTAATAGATAATAAAGAGAAGCGAGGCCAAATTATTTGGTCTCGCTTCTCTTTATTAGAGGGATAGAAGTTTTTGTAATCTTTAAGAATTGAAAATCGATGCGGTTAAAACAAAAAAACAGGTTGGGATCAAATTGCCCAATCTGTTTATAAATTAGTTAACTTTTTTTATATATTTTTTGTGATAATTATTTAATAACTCGTCCAGTTCTTGACTGTGACGAACGGCTGCGGGTGATGTCATTCCTTTATCGGAAACAACATGAATCAGTTCAGCCCGTTTCTTTTCGATTAATAAAAGTAATTCATGTTTTAACACAGTAGTAATTCCCTTCATTCGAAAATATTTACAAAATGAAAACAAATATGTATAAATCCTTTGGAATTGTAAAAAAATTTACAATAAAATAACGTACTTACATAGTATAGCCCGATTTACTGCAAATTCAAAGACAATTTTAACAAAAAAATACATTAAATTTACATTGTCAAAATATTGACACAAACAAAACATTGTAGGTACTGTAAAAACAGAATTTACCGTTTGATCATGAATTGTTCACAGCTTCTTCTGTATCATTTGGATCAAACTTTTGTTAGAATGATTTAGAAACAATTGTTAAGTAAGGGATGTGTACCAATGTCAGATGTAAATATTTTTGTAGCACTCGGTGCCGGATTTTTAAGCTTTATTTCACCTTGTTGTTTACCATTATATCCAGCCTTTCTATCCTATATAACAGGGATGTCAGTTGGTGAAATAAAAAGTGAAAATGCGATGCTGCAAAAACGCAGTTTACTACATACATTATTTTTTCTTGTCGGATTTTCGATTATCTTTTTAGCAATAGGATTTGGTACATCTTTTATCGGACGGTTTTTTATACAGTATCAAGATCTAATCCGTCAAATAGGCGCTATCTTTATTGTTGGATTTGGTTTGGTCATTGTCGGTATATTCCAACCTGAATTTTTAATGAAGGAACGTCGCTTTGAGTTGAAAAACCGACCATCTGGTTTTGCAGGTTCGATTTTAATCGGGATGGCGTTTGCAGCTGGATGGACACCGTGTACTGGCCCTATTCTTGTATCCGTAATTGCATTAGCTGCTTCAAACCCCGGATCTGGATTAGCCTATATGGTTGCGTATATTTTAGGATTTGCCATTCCATTTTTCATCCTGTCCTTTTTTATTGGCAAAATGAAATGGATCCGCAAACACAATCTTATCATCATGAAAATTGGCGGAACTATTATGATTGCAATGGGAGTCATTTTGTTTTTTGATTGGATGACAAAAATTATTATTTTCCTATCTGATTTGTTTGGTGGTTTTGTGGGCTTTTAACCTATAATCCCTAAGAACCCAGAAGAACATTATGATTTATATTCATGAACATTTGGGTGATGGTCCTTTTTTGAGAAGGGTCGCAGGAGGGAACGACTTGGCAAGAATTCTAATTGTAGATGATGCAAAATTTATGAGAATGTTGTTAACGGATATTATTAATAAATCAGACCACGATGTCGCTGGTGAGGGTGAAAACGGTAGAGAAGCTGTTCACTTATACAGGGAAACCAAGCCAGATATTGTGACGATGGATATTAC
>CAURFY010000218.1:0-5048 GCA_963524115.1 uncultured Bacillus sp. | reverse complement strand
CTTTCAAGCTGTTTGAGTTAGTTCAAACAGCTTTTTTGATAATTCCATTCCGGATATCGGTGCAAGACAAGCGAATTGCCAAAAAACAGGATTTTCTTGAATGGCAATAGGGCCAAGCGCTGCTGAGTCAGTTACTTTATCTGATTCAAACAAAATCTCAAAATTATTTGCTGCGAGCTTTCCTTGAAGCTCGGTTAGAATAGCCTTAGGTCCAGCGTTTTTCGTAATAAAAACGTGTCCGACAACAAAGCCTTCGTGTGTGGTGATTTCTGGATCTTGACCAGCGCTAGTTAATTTTTCTCTCCATAATTGTGTAGGGATATCCATGTGAATTCCTACACCGTCACCTTCACCATTTATAAATCCTGCACGATGATTCATCGTGACAAGGGCATCTATACAATGGAAAATGTTCTCGCGTGTGGCTATTTTCTTTTTTTCAAGACTTGCGACAATTCCGCAGGCATCATGTTCTTGGTTTGAAAAATCTTTAAAAAGAGAAGGACTCCAAATCTGATTCATGTTTTTCGGCTTCATTAAAGGAATTCCTTATAAAGCCGTTTCACCTCCTGTGAAAAATAATAATCTATTCTAAATTTAAAATAACAAATAAAAAACGCCTGAAATAACTTAGTAAAATACAAATTTCAAGCATGACGAATCTATGGCATTATGAATACAATATTATTTTTATATTATCATAGGAATTTTCAGAAATCAATGGAATATGCATTGGTAAGTCTAGTAAATAATGTGGGTATTTATATAATAACTGTATTTTGTAAGCGCTATCAAAGGGGTGGATAAGAAAAACCAGAAGTTTTGGAAACTCCTGGTTTGAATTTTTATTTGTATATTTATTCATTGGAAAGTTGGTAAAATGCATTTTGTACCGCATGAATAGTCGCTTCGATATCTTCCTTTGTATGGGCAATGGTTATGAACCAAGCTTCGTATTTTGATGGAGCAAGATTGATCCCTTGATAAAGCATTTTCTTAAAGAATTTTGCGAACATCTCACCATCCGTATTTTCTGCCTGAGCATAGTTTTCAATTTTTTCATTTGTAAAATAGACCGTAAGAGCGCCTTTAAGTCGATTAATTGTAACTGGAATTTGATTTTCCTTTGCTGCACTCAAAATTCCCTCTTCAAGGATAACACCAAGTTGATCTAAATAATCGTAAACCCCTTTTTGTTGTAAAACTTCAAGGCAAGCGATTCCCGATAATATTGAAGCTGGGTTACCAGCCATTGTCCCTGCTTGATATGCAGGACCAAGCGGAGCCACTTTTTCCATTATATCAATTCGTCCGCCGTAAGCACCTATGGGTAGACCACCACCGATTATTTTACCTAAAACGGTTAGGTCGGGTTTAACACCTAGCAAATCTTGTGCTCCTCCATACATAAAGCGGAATGCGGTAATGACTTCATCATAAATCACCAAAGCGCCTGCGGCGTGAACAACTTCATTAATTTGTTCCAAAAACCCTGGTTTCGGTTCAACAATCCCAAAGTTCCCGACGATTGGTTCTACTAATACGGCAGCGACTTGATCGCCCCATTTTTCAAGTGCCTCCCTTAAAGGTTCAATATCATTAAATGGAACGGTAATGACCTCCTGAGCGATGCTTTTTGGAACTCCAGCAGAATCAGGTGTTCCAAGTGTTGAAGGTCCAGAACCTGCTGCAACTAGGACTAGGTCAGAGTGCCCATGATAACATCCAGCAAATTTAATAATCTTATCTCTGCCGGTAAAGGCACGTGCGACACGAATGGTGGTCATGACTGCTTCAGTCCCAGAATTAACAAAGCGAACTTTTTCCATGGAAGGGATGGCCTCTTTAAGCATCTTAGCAAACTTAACCTCATGTGGCGTTGGCGTGCCATATAGAACACCAGAATCTGCAGCCTTTTTGATGGCTTCGGAAATATGTGGATGAGCATGCCCAGTAATGATTGGGCCATAAGCTGCTAAATAATCGATAAATTGATTTCCATCGACATCCCAGAAATAGGCACCTTGACCTCTTTCCATCGCGATGGGAGCACCACCTCCGACTGCCTTATAAGAACGAGATGGACTGTTAACACCACCCACAATATGCTCCAATGCTTCTTTATGTAACCTTTCAGAATTCGTAAAATGCATGATAAGTACCTCCTAGTTCTTTTTGCCCTTCCTATTTTACCAGAAAATTCGAGTTAGATGGTCGGGATTTCCAACTTTGACTATTTTTCGAAACCTAGCAAAAAGGTATCTTGATAGTTGTTTTCATCATCATGTTTCGCTACACTAACTAATTAGGGTATTGAGTTCAGGAGGAGAAAATATGAAAGATGCAATTATTGTTCGTGATTTGCGCAAAGAATTTAATGCTTATTCAAGCCGTTCTGGATTAAAGGGCGCTTTTCGTGATTTATTTACTCGTAACTATAAGGTTGTTGCAGCGGTTGATGACATCAATTTTCAAATAAAGCAAGGAGAAATGGTTGGTTATATTGGTGAAAACGGTGCTGGAAAATCAACAACAATTAAAATGTTAACAGGAATACTAACCCCAACCTCAGGGGTTGTCACCGTAAATGGAATGAATCCCCATAAAGAACGGGAAAAATTTGTTCAAACAATCGGAGTAGTATTCGGTCAGCGTTCTCAATTATGGTGGGATATTGCCGTTCAAGAATCTTTTAGACTTTTGAAGAAGGTATATAAGGTGTCTGATGCACAGTACAATGATCATATGGGTCATGTCATCAAGACGCTAGATATTGAACCCCTACTAGATAAACCAGTCAGGAAATTATCATTAGGGCAACGGATGCGTTGTGAGCTTGCGGCTGCACTAATCCACAATCCCCCACTATTATTTTTAGACGAGCCAACAATTGGCTTGGATGTACTGGTGAAAATGAAAATCCGTGAATTTTTAAAAGAAATCAATCAAAAATACAATACAACAATATTGTTAACTACCCACGATTTAACGGATATAGAAGCTTTGTGCGAAAGAGTGATCATGCTTGATGAAGGAAAAATTATTTATGACGGTGCTTTAAAAAGCTTAAAGGGTGATTGGGGAGACGGGAAGGACATTCAGTTTCAATTTTTACAAAAGGTTGAATTGGCAGCGTTACAGGCTTTGACGAAAGATTTCCAAGTATTGTGGGAAGTCGATGAGGAAAACCAAACCTTTACAGTCCACACTGATGACAATGATGAGTTAATCTCCCAAGTCATAGCAAAAGTTGTGGCTTCTTACAAAATAAAAGATCTTAAAATAAATGAGCCATCAACCGAAGAAATAATCCGCAACATATATGAAAAAGGGTCAGTATAAAGGGGGAATGTCGGATGGGTAAATATATTGAAATGATCCGCATTCGCTTTCTAATGATGCTTGCTTATCGGACCAACTATTACACGGGGATTCTCATCTATAGTATAAATATTGGCGCTTATTATTTTTTATGGACTGGTATTTATGGCGATAAGAGTGAAATTCAAGGATTATCTGTTGCACAAATGACGACATATATCGCCGTCGCATGGATGGCTCGAGCCTTCTACTTCAATAATATCGATCGAGAAATGGCGGTGGAAATTATGGAGGGTTGAGTGGCAGTTGAACTGATTAGACCCTATAGTTATTTAGCGATGAAGGTCATGCAGGGACTGGGAGAAGGGATTTTTCGCCTATTATTCTTCTCACTCCCCGGAATGGTCATTGTGGCATTAATTTTTAGGTTAGATTTTGCGGTCTCCTTTTCAACCGTAGGTTTATTCTTTGTTTCAATTTTGCTTAGTTTCTTCATTAATACGCAAATAAATTTATTAACAGGAATTGCCACCTTTTTCTTGTATAATAATACAGGGTTGATTAGGGCGAAGCGTGTAATAATCGACTTATTCTCAGGACTATTGTTACCAATTAGTTTTTTCCCGGACTGGGCTCAAGAAATCATGAAATACCTGCCATTTCAAGGAATTAGTTATCTTCCTAGTATGATTTTCACCAGGGGCTTTTCGAATAGCCAGGCAATGGATGCGATTTTGTCCCAGGTAATCTGGGTAGTTATCTTAATTGTCCCTATTTATATATTGTGGGTCTTGGCAAAAAAACAATTGGTTATTCAAGGAGGGTGACGGATGTTTTATTTATCGATGTTTTTTCAATATGTCGCCCAATATATCAAAACTAGATTTGAATACCGTTCGAATTTATTAATAGAAATATTTACGGATCTTTTAAATCAGGCAGTAAATTTTGTATTTATCTTGGTGGTGTTTGGACATACAAAATTATTGGCGGGATGGACACGTGAGGAAATTATTTTTATTTATGGCTTCTTTCTAATTCCGTCTGCCCTTTTTTCGGCCTTCTTTAATATATGGGATTTTAATGATAGGTATATTGTGAAAGGAGAGCTTGATCGTATCTTAACGAGACCGATTCATAGTTTATTCCAAATAATATTGGAACGAATGGAGTTGGAGTCGTTATTCGGTGGGGTAACTGGGATAGCGGTCATGTTTTATGCAGGTAGGATGATAGGATTAGAAATACGATGGTTTGACCCGATTCTCTTTTTGATTTTTGTAATAGGGGGAGTCCTGGTTTATGCCGGTATTTTCGTGTTAATTGCTTGTATTAGCTTTTGGACTGATGCTCAGTCTTCGATTATGCCGATGATGTACAATATTAGCAATTATGGGCGTTACCCAGTTGATATTTATAGCAAAGTGATTCGTTTTATCTTAACTTGGGTCCTACCGTTTGCTTTTGTTGGTGTGTACCCTGCGTCCTTTTTTCTTGGCAAAAGTGAGTGGTATAACTATGCTTATATCACGCCGATTATTGGCTTAGTCTTTTTTTGCGCATCCATATTTGTTTGGAACGAGGGCATTAAGCGGTACCGTGGAGCGGGGAATTAACTTTGATAAGGTGTTGGTTTGCAAAAAAGGATTACCTTTTTTGTCTTTTTTTTGCTCGTTTTTTGTTAGAAAGGCTGGTATATAGAAGGTGAAGGGAGCGTAATCTTTATT
>CAURFY010000217.1:0-5078 GCA_963524115.1 uncultured Bacillus sp. | reverse complement strand
CAATAAAGATTTGATTTTTGTTGCCGGGGGCTCGGGTATGGCTCCAATTAAAGCCTTAATCGAGGAGTTATTCTCAAGCCCAGTTGAGCATCAAGCTTGGTTCTTTTATGGAGCCAGAACAATAGAGGATTTATTTTTAACAGAACAATGGAAACAACTAGAGAAGAAGTACCCAAATTTCCACTTTATCCCTGCCCTCTCCGATCAGCAAAATGATGACGAATGGCTAGGTGAAACAGGCTATATTGCCGATGTTGTTACAAAGCATTTAACTGATATGAGTGATATGGATGCCTATTTATGTGGCCCCCCAATCTTAATTGAAACAGTAACTAACGCTCTATATAGAGGTGGACTAAGACGTTCTAATATTTTTTCGGATGAGTTTTAATTCGATCGTTAATCCCTCACTAGCTTGTGGGGGATTAACCTATTAGATGAGGGGAGAGGAAATATGCATACAATTTTCGTTGGTGAGCAAATGTTCCTTTGTGCTAAGGATGAGAATCTATTATCCGCTGATCGGAAAAGCGGACAAAGGATCTTTCGAGGATGTTGTAGTGGCGGCTGTGGTGTTTGTAAAATCAAAATTGAAGAAGGACAATTTCGTAGGGATACGAGTTCTATGGCTGTTTTACCGGAGAATGAACGAGAAGAGAATTATGCGCTCGCATGTAAAACATACGCTTTGAGTGATTTAAGAATTAAACTTCTTAAATGACATGGGGGTTAACAAGAGGACTATGTTGTAAATTCAGAATATTTAAAATTCTATATATATTTAACTGATTTTGCATAGTAAATAAGATATAATTGAGAGCAACATTACAATTCATTCTTTAAATCTTGTTAACTGGCAGGTGAGTATGGGAAATTGACTGTGAAAAATAAGAATATCATCCAATCATATAATGGCAACCTGATGTTTAACAATCAAAGAGTCGTGATAACACCATCCACTGGAATAGGAACGTTACGGAAAAATTTAATCGAAACGATTGGCTATGAAAGAACGAAGACTTTTTTGATCCGGTATGGGTGGAATTTAGGGGTTAGTGATGCTGTTTTAAAGATACAAGAAAATCAAGGTGCTTCAATCACTGATATTATTATGGAAGGCCCTAAACAACATATGTTAATGGGACATGCAATAATTGAAGGAGAAATTATAAAATTAAATCCTAAAAAAAATCATTTTCATATGGAAGGAACCTGGTTGCACTCCTACGAGGCTTTTGAGCATATCCGTTTGTTTGGTATTAGTAGAGAGTCAGTTTGCCATATATTAGTGGGATATGCGAGTGGTTATACTTCTGAGGTTTTAGGAACAACAGTCATCTTTAAAGAGGAAACTTGTGAAGGAATGGGGAAAGGTCCTTGTCGTTGGGTTGGGAAAACATTAACCGATTGGCAGGGGAAAATAGATCAAGAACTAAGCTATTTTAAAGAAAATAATTTAATTAATGAGCTCGAAAATGCTTATGAGCAAATTGTGGTTGAACGCGATAACCTTAATCAAACCTTTATTTTTCATAAGAATCTAATGGAACAAATCATGCTGGGGAAAGACCTTCAATCCATCGCTTCAATGGTTCATGAATTCCTTGGGGTACCGATATTGATATCAAGTCAGAACAACCGGGCTCTTGCTGCCGTTGGATTAACAGAATCAGACATAGATTCTTGTCAAAGTGAATTAACCAAATGGTTCAAAGATCGTAATAATGTTGATATGGATAAAAAGCTGCGAAATAGGAGGGATCTAGACAACCCCCATATCCTTACAAAACTAATTTCTATTACGGAGGATCAACACTACCTCATTTCTCCGATCATCGTTAGGCAAAAGGTTGCTGGCTATTGTAGTTTAATCTTAAAATGTCAGGAAATTAAAGATATCAATCGGATGATTTTAGAAAGGACAGCGTCAGCTAGTTCCATCTTTCTATTAAGTCAGCAAATTGCTATTGAAACAGAGCAACGGTCGCGTGGATATTTTTTAGAACAAATATTAAGCAAACAATTATCAAAAGAAGAGATATTGAAATGGGGTCATTATGTTGGTATTGATCTTGAGGATTCCTATTATGTAGCTGTTTTTAATCAAATAAACAAAAATAAACATTTTCTAAAAAAAGAACAACTAGAGTTTAATGAACAACTGATTGGTACCCTATCAAGTTATTTTACCAAGCAAACAACGCGGTTTCTCATTGGCCAAAGATTAGATAATATTGTTATCTTAATTCAAGATAAATCTTTTAAAGAGAAAGGAACCGATGTTCATAGATTTTTTGAGGGAATACTAGAATACTGTCAAAAATT
This sequence comes from uncultured Bacillus sp., assembly GCA_963524115.1. GTDB lineage: Bacteria > Bacillota > Bacilli > Bacillales > Cytobacillaceae > Bacillus_BU. The sequence continues at coordinate 2,753 of CAURFY010000217.1, read as the reverse complement.
ATATCGAACCAAGAAGTTTAAAATTGGGATTAGTTTACGCTCGGAGTCAATTGAAACGACTGACCAGCAATATGAAGAAGCTTTGGCGGCATTTCAAATGGCTAATCAACAAAGAAGACTGATATCATATGATTCACTTGGGGCAGTGGGAATACTCATACAGGTCGGAAATGAAAGCGTTATCAAAAAGTTTGTCGATAATTTGCTCGGTCAATTAATGAGCTATGATAAGAAAAAAGGGACAGAATTTATTAAAACTCTTTATGTCTACCTTTCCAATGGTGGCAATCTGGAACTAACTGCTTGCACAATGGCTTTATCGATAAGTGGTTTACGATATAGAATCCAAAAAATTGATACTTTGTTAGGTTCAGATATCCGAAATCCACATGTAAATTATCAACTTTACTTGGCAATCCAATTATTAATCGTTACCGGAGAGCTTGATATCGAACTATGACGAACAAAGTATGAAGCAGCTGGTTTGCCGACAGCTGTTTTTGTTTTTTTTGTATAATATAAAATGGCAATGATAGGTTGAAACGATTAAAATTGAAAGATAAACGATTTTGTAATTTAAGAAATCAAGCGAAAAAAAGGGGAAAAGTCCGTGCTGATCTCGCAGGTTAAACCAGATAATAAATCTATCGTGAATTTCTTTGATAACCAACATAATTTTTTTACAGAGTTGAAAGTAACCTTCATACAAAATAATCAGTTGTTACGAGCAATTTTATGGTTTCCGTTTCATAATAAGGGTCGTTTTTTATTAGAAAAAATTGAAATTTATCATCATAATCAATGGACGCAAAAAAAAGGGGATTCTTATCATTTTGGAATGGCGCTTGCTGAACACTACACGATCGTTTTGCTGGGAAAAGAAATAACTGCAAATGAGCGGAATGCTAAAAACCAGTTAGAAAGGCGATTTCGATCTATCGTCACAAAACTGGCAGCAAATCTGAAAGACGAACTGCAACCTGTTTACAAAACTGAATGTGAGGTTAGTCCAGATTATTTAAGCATTACCACCAAGTTTGAAGTGAACGAAGAGGTCATTGCTGGGAGAATTGAAACGAATTTTTATTATCCACATACTGTAGATGATAAAAAATATTTTGAAGAACTGTTAGAAAAGAATATCGCAGCGAATCTTGAAAATTTAGAAAGGTTCCATTTAGTCAAGTCGGAAAGGATCGAGGAGCAAAAAGTTTATGTCACCACAATCCCTATATTAAATCCTATTTCCGAGGAGACCTACCCAAATGACTTTATGGATGTTTCCATCCACTCAGAGGGGCGCTGTCAAATCTGTGATTTGCCCGCCGTTAGTAGTATAAATTCAACTGTTAAAATTAACCTGAAGGAACTTGAACGTCATATTGAGGACCTGCTCATTATGGTGGTGGGGGACCAATTTATCTGTAAGAACTGTAAAAGGTTAGTCAAAAAGGAAAAAACGATCATAAAAGATGTCCATTCAGGCCAGATTCTTGCCGAACGGTATATAGATGATTTGAGTGTTCTTGGTTATATGAATAAACAAGAAGATATGCAAAGAGTATTAAATGCTGCGGTGGACCACCAAGTTTATTTCAGTGAATTTGAGACAACCTTTTGGAACGCATTTTCTTTTGTTGCGTCAATGAAATGGGATACTTATATTAGTGAGTTAACTAGGAAAGAGCTAGAAATGGCTTTACGAGTTTATGTCTCTAATATCCCTAGCGATGCTACGAGAGAAAAGCTAATGACGGTGCTTAAAAGGCTCAATTTAACAGTAGATGAAAAACAGGCTTTCTGGAGAAAAGCAAATCAATTAGTTGTTAACCACTACCTACTGGTTACCGTATTCGGCTGGGATATGAAACAAGAGATTGCCATTCTAGGCAAAAATCGAGCAGAGTTTATTTTCCAATACCTACCATACCCAACAGGGTTGGAATCCTATAAACAAAGGTTTGATACTTATTTTTCAAGGGATGGATCACATGAGGTTATTAAATTACATAATACGATTGACCATCAGCAGCAACAAATTCGTCATCTGCAACATGAAAATGGCAGATTAACTCAAAAGCTAGGCCAAGCCTATACTCGAAATAGCGAATTGGAGCAAACAACGGTTCCGCTTTCAAATGAAGTTCGAAATAAAAGTGACATTTTAAAAATCCAACAGTTAAAAGGATTAATTGAGGAACTGAAAAACGAAATTTCACTTGTCACAGTACCAATAGAGGAAGAAGAACAAACTGCGGAGATGATCTTAACCGAAGAGCATATTGAACAAGAGCCTGTTACGATCGAAAGATTTTTTCATGGGATGAAGGTTCTGATTTTAGGTGGTAATAGGGGGAAACGGGTCAAAGAGGAGAATGAATATACCATTTTTACTCATGATGGAAGAATTCTAGACCCAGCTTTTTATGAATTATTGAAAACAGCTAACATCATCATCGTTCTCACTCATCTTATTTCTCATCGAGCCATGTGGGAAGCGAAGGAATTTGCCATTTTAGAAGCGAAACCGATCTACTATTCAACCTTTACGAATATCCCGACAATTCTAAGTGAAGTGGCAAATCTTTAAAGTTAACGAATACATGCTTGTAGGTTGCTTGTCAATAATTTTAGAGTTGAATTTTTGGAGCCTGGTGCCATAGAATGATTACATTCTATTGTTACAGTTTTGTACTCGAAAACCGAACTCGTTGAGGTCTATTCTTTTGACATTTTCTGAATCCAATAATATA
>CAURFY010000216.1:0-5119 GCA_963524115.1 uncultured Bacillus sp. | reverse complement strand
GCTCACCGCCCGCCCCGCGGAAAGCGAAGCGCCTGGAACGGAAATCAACATTCTACTTTAACAGAGCCTAATTTTTGAAAAGGAAGGCATTTCCTATGAATATAGAGCAATTCCAGTCGATGTTGGCAGAGAAGGGGATCATTCTCTCCTCTCACCAACTCGAACAATATGAACAATATTATCAAACATTGGTTGAATGGAACGAGAAGATGAACTTAACTGCCATTACCGAAAAAGAATCCGTTTATCTTAAACATTTTTTTGATTCCATCTCAGCAGCATTTTATTTTGATTTTAATCAACCATTAAATATATGTGATGTTGGATCTGGCGCTGGTTTTCCAAGTATACCAATTAAAATAGCCTTTCCTAATATACATGTAACCATCGTGGATTCATTGAATAAACGGATTCATTTCTTAGAGCATCTAGCAGAAAAATTAAAATTGGACCATGTTCAGTTTATACATGACAGGGCAGAAACATTTGGTGGAAATCCAAAACATCGTGAACAGTATGATGTGGTAATGGCCAGAGCAGTTGCAAGAATGTCGGTGTTAACGGAACTTTGTTTGCCGCTAGCTAAAATCGGGGGAACATTCATTGCGATGAAGGCTCAAAGTGCATCAGAAGAACTTGAAGCAGCCAATAAAGCCATTACAGTTATGGGTGGAAAATTAAATCAAGTTCATTCTTTTATGCTACCAATTGAAGAAAGCGAACGGAATTTGTTAATTGTTAACAAAGTGAAATCCACTCCAAAGCAATATCCGAGAAAACCAGGAACTCCTAATAAATCACCAATTGAATAGGATACCTTTTTTCTTCATATTGTGGCATAATTTGTTTAATGAGATAGAAGCTCGGCAGGAATCTAAATGGTATACAGAGAATCTATTTTAGGGAGTTTCGTAAAGGTGGTGCTGGGTGATGAAAAATTCTTTTTCACGCTTTTTTGGCCTGGGCGAAAAGGGGGAACAGGTTGAGATTGGCATTGATGAAGAGCAATCGAGTGAGCTTGAGGAAACGAGTTACCGCGAGGAGATAAGAAAAATTCCTATTAACAAAATAGTCGCTAACCGTTTTCAACCTAGAACAGTTTTTGATGATGATAAAATTGAAGAATTAGCACGGACCATACATACCCACGGGATTATTCAACCAATCGTGGTAAGAGAATTCGAAAATGATCGATTTGAAATTATCGCTGGGGAACGTCGTTGGAGAGCAATGAAAAAACTGGGCTGGCTAGAAGTTCCAACGATTATTAAAAATTTAAATGATACCGAAACAGCATCTGTTGCTTTAATTGAAAACCTTCAGCGGGAAGAATTATCTCCTATTGAAGAAGCGGTGGCATATGGCAAACTTCTTGAACTTCATAATTTAACGCAAGAAGCTCTTGCCCAACGACTTGGAAAAGGGCAGTCCACCGTTGCCAATAAGCTTCGACTTCTAAAGCTACCTCAAGAAGTCCGGGATGCACTATTAAATAAGCAGATTACTGAAAGACATGCCCGTTCTCTCATTCCATTAAAAGACCCTGAAAAACAGGTCCAATTGCTTAATGAGATTATTGAAAAAAACTTAAATGTAAAACAAACCGAAGATCGCGTTGTGAAAATGCTGGATCAAACTGATATAAAACAAAAGCCGAAACGAAAAGCATTTAGTAAAGATATGAGAATTGCCGTTAATACCATTCGTCAATCATTAACAATGGTGTCAGATAGCGGGATTAATTTAAATGCCGAAGAAGAGGAATTTGAAGATTTTTACCAATTCACGATTCGAATTCCAAAAAAGAAGTAGGGTTGGTAATAATTGGATATAACGATAAAAGGAGTAGATGGAAAACAAGTTCAACTTGCTTTCCATCTACTCCTTTTTAATTATTTTTACTGAAAATTACCATGAGGATTGGAAAAAATGTACCTTTTTGGTCAATAAAATCACCTTTTTCTACCAAACTACCTAACAAGATTTTTAATAAAAAGGGGATTCTCTTATCCTTTTCATGATAAAATAGAATACATGATTGCAAGTTTAGCCTTTACTATGGTAGTTATTTAATAAAATGTATCTTAGAAAAAGACCTTTCATAGCGGGGTAATCCCCTTTGAGGAGTTTCACTTTATTGGAAATGAAGGTAGGTGACGTCGTGAGCAAGACTATTGCCATCGCGAACCAAAAGGGAGGGGTCGGGAAAACGACCACTTCTGTAAATCTAGGCGCCTGCTTAGCATACATAGGGAAAAAAGTCTTGTTAGTAGACATCGATCCACAGGGTAATGCAACGAGTGGGATTGGTATTGAAAAGGCTGGGGTAGAACAGTGTATTTATGATGTTCTAGTCGACGATGTAGAAGCAAGCAAGGTTATTATGCCAACTGCCGTTGAAAATCTGTTTGCCATCCCTGCTACGATTCAGTTAGCTGGGGCGGAAATTGAGCTTGTACCGACTATTTCACGTGAAGTTCGTTTAAAGCGGGCTTTAGAAGAGGTAAAGGATCAGTTTGATTTTATTATCATTGATTGCCCTCCATCACTAGGTTTATTGACACTTAATGCCTTAACAGCGTCGGATTCTGTTCTTATCCCTGTTCAATGCGAGTACTATGCTCTTGAAGGATTAAGTCAGCTTTTAAACACAGTCCGTCTCGTTCAAAAGCACCTTAATCACGAATTGAAAATTGAAGGCGTTTTGTTAACGATGCTTGATGCAAGAACAAATTTAGGCCTTCAAGTCATTGAAGAGGTCAAAAAATATTTTCAAGATAAAGTCTATCAAACTATTATCCCAAGAAATGTACGCCTGAGCGAGGCACCAAGCCACGGGGAACCAATCATTATATATGATCCGAAATCTCGTGGTGCCGAGGTTTATTTAGATCTGGCGAAGGAAGTGGTTGCGAATGGCTAAAGGATTAGGAAAAGGGCTCAATGCCTTTTTTACAAATATGGAGGCTGAGGCAGAAGAATCGGTACAAGAAATATTGTTAAAAGAGATTCGCCCTAATCCCTATCAACCGCGGAAAATTTTTCAAGCTGAAGCCCTTGAAGAATTAAAACAATCTATCCTTGAACATGGAATACTTCAACCAATCATTGTTAGAAAGAGTATAAGAGGCTATGAAATTGTTGTTGGAGAAAGACGTTTCCGTGCTGCTAAGGAAGCAAAACTTGAAAAGATTCCAGTGGTTGTTAGGGAACTAACGGAGCAGCAAATGATGGAATTAGCTGTTCTTGAGAATCTTCAACGGGAAGATCTAACACCAATTGAGGAAGCCGCAGCATATCAAATGCTTATGCAAAAACTTGGGTTAACTCAAGAGGAATTAGCCAAACGTCTTGGAAAAAGTAGACCACATATCGCTAATTTAGTTCGTCTTTTATCCCTTCCTAATAAAATCCAGGATTTAATTTCTTTGGGGAAAATTTCAATGGGACACGGCAGGGCTTTGTTGGGTTTAAGAATAAAAGAAAACATCCCTGCTGTTGTTGAAAAGATCATAAAGGACAATCTTAATGTCCGACAGCTTGAACAGTACATTCAACAGTTAAATGAAAATGTTTCACGTGAAACAAAAAAGGAAAAGCAAAAGAAAGATGTCTTTATAGTAGAACAAGAATCCAACCTGCGTGAACGTTTTGGTACCACAGTAAATATTAAACAATCGAAAAACAAAGGAAAAATAGAAATAGAGTTTCTTACCAAAGAAGACCTTGAACGTATTCTTGAAATATTAGAAACGTCAAATTTCTCATCCTAGCCAACTTAATTGTTGGCTTATTTTATTACAGCAAAATGCAAAAGTTTGTAGAATATTCCTCTCAAAAGTGGTAGTTTTGAACTATTAAAATTTTTCGAATTCCGAAGGAAAAGATAGGGGAACGAAGATGTTTTTATTAGGAACTATTGTAAATGGTTTATTAATCGTGATTGGCACCTTGTTGGGTAAATTATTTCAGCGCATACCAGAAGAAATGAAGTATTCAGTTATGCATGTAATAGGACTTGCTGTAATGGTATTAGGATTACAAATGGGCTTTAAAAGTGAAAACTTCTTAATCGTCATTCTTAGTCTTGTAATAGGAACGGTCATTGGAGAATATTTTGGATTGGAAAACAAGCTAAATTCATTAGGGTTATGGTTGGAAACCAAAATTGGTTCTAAAGGTGAAGGAAGTATTTCAGAAGGTTTTGTTACAGCGACGCTAATTTTTGTTATTGGTGCAATGGCTATTATTGGAGCCTTAGACAGTGGTATTCGTGGAGATCATGATGTATTATACACAAAAGCAATTATTGATGGTTTTACAGCCCTAATTTTAACAACAACTTTAGGAATTGGAGTAATATTTTCAGCCATTCCCGTTGTACTTTATCAAGGTGTGATCGCTACATTTGCTACTCAAATTGATCGTTTTGTACCACAAGCATTAATGGATAGTTTTATCTTAGAAATGACAGCTACTGGTGGTGTGATGATCTTTGCTATTGGATTAAACTTAGCTGGAATAACAAAAATTCGGGTAGCAAATTTATTACCTGGAATATTTGTTACTGGGATAATCGTAACCATCATGTATGGTTATCATCTTAATTTTTAACAAAAAAAGGAAGGTTTAAACCTCCCTTTTTTAATATGTTTAATAAGGAAAAGAATGAGTTATCATGTTGTTTTTTCTTGGCTAATTTGCTCCCACCAAAGGTCTTGACGATGATATAGCGTACTTGCTTCATGAATTCCATTAGCGATTGTCTTGGCCATTTTTAAAACCAAGTTAAGTCTGGTATTTTGCAAAACGAAGAATTCCATGAACCCACTTACGTTAACAATTCCAGTAATATGAATGTCTCCAACCTCGGGCAAATCTTTGTTTACTCCAGCACCAGGTTTAACGGGTCCATCAGCTACTTGGATATCACCAACACTTTTTAAACGACCTAAACAAGCATCTATTCCAATGACGAAAGGGTCTGTGTGCTTTTCATGGATGTCGATTAATTGATCCTTTAAATTTACCGCATGAATTGGATTTTCTAACGTACCGTACACGAAAAAAGGAGAAACTGTTTTTTCCTCAAGAAGGGTGCCTACTAGTGGGCCTAATG
>CAURFY010000215.1:0-5123 GCA_963524115.1 uncultured Bacillus sp. | reverse complement strand
CGTCAATCGCTTTAATACCTGTTTGAAGTGGTTCGTGAACGGATTTACGAGCCATTACACCAGGTGCATTATATTCGATTGGACGAGTTTTTGTTGTGTTAATTGGTCCCATACCATCAACTGGTTGTCCAAGTGGGTTTACTACACGACCGATTAATTCAGTTCCTGTTGGAACCTCCATGATACGGCCTGTACGACGAACCTCGTCACCTTCACGGATCTCAGTAAATGGTCCAAGGATAATGATACCGACGTTACTTTCTTCTAGGTTTAGTGCCATTCCCATAACGCCGTTTGAAAATTCAACAAGTTCTCCAGCCATGACATTGTCGAGGCCATGAGCACGAGCGATACCGTCACCAACAGAGATAACCGTACCTACATCACTCACTTGAATTTCAGACTGATAGTTCTCAATCTGCTTTTTTATCAGCGCACTAATTTCCTCAGCTTTGATGCTCATGAGTTTCACCCCTATCTACGAATCTTAGCCTAACAATTGACGTCCTAACCGTTCCAGTTTTCCGCGCAGGCTGCCGTCGAAAATCCGGTTTCCAATTCGTAGCTTAACGCCACCAAGTAAATTGGAATCAACGATATTATCAATTAGAAGAGATTTTTTTCCAACCTTGCTTGCAAAAGAGGACGATATAGCAGCGCTCTCATCAGCCGATAATGGGCGAATCGAGTACACTTTTGCTCCAGCGATTCCTCTTTCTTCATTCGCAAGCTCAATAAATTGATCAGCCAAAGCTACAAAATTATCTTCACGATGACGATCGATCATAATATTTAACGTATTTAAAACATAAGGACTTACCGAAGAAAATGCTTCAGTTAGGATCTCTTTTTTCTTCTCTTTTGAAAGTTTTGGAGATTTTAATAAAGCGGTTAACCCCGGAGTACTTGTCACGACCTCTTTAACTATACGAAGTTCTTTCTCCATCTGGTCAAGAAGCTGATGTTCCTTAGAAAGCTGGAAAAGAGCCAACGCATAGCGTTTTGCTACTGCTGGGTTGCTCATCGTTTCTCTCCTGCCTCTTGGATATACTCACTAATAAGTTTTTCTTGATCTTGAGCCGTAAGTTCTTTTTCAATCACTTTCGACGCAATTAATACAGATAAAGATGCCACTTGTTCGCGTATAGCGGTAACGGCATTTTCTTTTTGTTGTTCAATGTCACGCTTAGCTGCTTCTTTAAGACGCTCTGATTCAGCACGAGCAGCAATAATAATTTCTTCACGTTGAATATCGCCTTGTTTTTTCGCATTTTCAATCAATACGTGTGCTTCTTGACGAGCTTCTTTTAAAAGAGCTCTTTGCTCGTCTAAAATCTTGTTGGCTTCGCTACGACTTTTTTCAGCTGCATCAATTTCAGATGCAACGTGGCTTGCACGTTGATCCATGATGCCCATAAGCGGACCCCAAGCGTATTTCTTCAACAATGCTAACAAGATGATAAACATTACTAATTGGAAAATGATGTCTCCACCATTAAAACCGGCATGAGTTGCGCTTTCAGCTGCGCCTAATACTAAACTGCTTGTTAACACCCTCGATTCACTCCCTTCAAGAGTCGTTCACTTTCAACGATAAGGTTCATGTATATGAATCCCATAATATTGTTAAAAATAAATCAGAAATACAGTGACGATCTAATGTCGCCAACAAAACATAAGCTTGTTTTTTCGTCAAAATAGACATAAGAGAATGGCGAAGGTTCTCATGGAATGATCTTCGCCATTATTGAACGTCTTTAACGAAATATTATTGACCTTGTACCATGAACGCGATAACAACCGCGATGATAGGAATCGCCTCAACTAATGCTACCCCGATGAACATTGTAGTTTGTAGAATTCCACGTGCTTCTGGTTGACGTGCAATTCCTTCTACTGTACGAGATACGATAAGACCATTACCAATACCAGCACCTAGTGCTGCTAAACCAATTGCGATTGCTGCTGCTAAAAGACCCATTATAAAGTTCCTCCTTCAATTGTGTGAAAAAAATAGATTATAAACATGTTCATTTACTGAACAACGTATATATTAATGGTCGCTGCTCACTTTGTGAGACAGATAAACCATCGTTAACATGGTAAAAATAAATGCCTGAATTGCGCCAACAAAAACTGAGAATCCTTGCCATGCCAACATTGGTACGATGGCGGCAATAGTACCACCTACGCCGGTAGCAAGACCAGCAGAAAGTAAACCAAGTAAAATTTCACCTGCGTAAATATTCCCGTAAAGTCGAAGACCGAGAGTTAGTGTATTGGCAAACTCTTCAATAATTTTAATCGGAAACATAAATGCAAACGGCTTAAGGAATTCCTTCCCATATGCCTTTGTACCTCTCATTTTCACACCATAATAGTGTGATAGCCCAACCACCATAGTGGCTAGTGTCAAGGTTACGACTGGATCTGCCGTTGGTGATTTCCACCAAAGCTTGCCGTCGTAAACAATAGAAAATGGTAGTCCTAACATGTTTGATACAAACACATACATCATTATTGTAATTCCCAGCACATGGAATCTACCACCAGTTTTCCAATCCATTGTGCTATCAATAATGCCTCTAACAAAATCCATGACCCATTCAAGAAAATTTTGCATTCCGGTCGGTTTCATCGCCATTTTACGAGTTGATATTAAAGCGATTATAAAGACAATCGCACTCGCGACCGTAATCATCAAAATATTGGCCAAGTTAAAATTGAGCCCGAGAAATTCTTTAATAGGAGCTTCATGATGCAACAGTATTCACCTCTCTTCCCGACTATTTATGTAAATGAAAAGACTGAAGAAAAAAATCTATCATAATGACAATATAGGATGTCATTAATCCCAAAACAACAGAAATAAGGTGAAAGGAATCCGGAAATTTAAGAGCTATCATCACAGCCAAAGCTGCTGTAGCCATTCGCGAAAATGAACCTAGTGAACGGACCTTTTTCCCCTGTAGGACGGCATCGCCAAACTTGTCGGATTTTCTCGCCATCATCCATAAATTATATAAGCTTAAGCTTGTCCCCAGGATGAGCCCTAGAAAGACAGACTTATAGGAGGTAATCCCCCATCCTATACAATAGCATGCCAGTAAAAAGAATATGTATTTTTGTTCTCGGTTATACATTGCTCTAATATCTGACATTGTTGGTTAATCTCCTGAGAAGAATTGATTGACGAGGTGCAACATGGCGAATACACCAGTTGCTAACCCTAAAAGAAGTCCAATAATAAGGAAAAGTGGCTCGGTTCCTACCCATCGATCTAGCCATCTTCCTGCGAAAATGCCAATCAAAATAGACCCGACTAGTTGTGAAAGAATTCCAGACATTAATGCCATTGATTGAAGTGGGTTGCGGTTTTTTCGACGCATTAAAACGCATCCTCTCATACGGAGAATGGTCATTTGGTTGTGTAGACTACTCATTATAAACTATGTATTAAAGGTGCTAAAAGTCAATACAAAGCTTTGTAAACCCTATCATTTTATTCCCTTTGTTAGCATACAATAGCCCCCATTCAATGTCAATGTAAAAAAGGGAAATATGTCGTTAAATTTTCAATTTTCATAATTTACGCTAAAAGGAGATTATTTTAAAATAGGTACCAGGCTCTAAGCCCGGTACCGCATTCTATTTTTCCCCAAACTGGCTTTCGCCGCTTTCTGGCAGGATTTCAACCATCGCTTCAATCATGTCCTCCTTCCCGGATTTTCTGGCAAAGACTTTAGCAATGTACAATCCCTCAACGGGGAGTTTCGACTTACTAATTTCTTTTTCCAGACCCCCAATCGGCACGTTTCTTTGCCAATCTAAATAGCCGACAAACTCATAGTTGCCTGGATGGAACAAGGCGATTCCAAATTCATCGGCACCACCAGGCAAATATACTTCATATCGATAGGTATTTTCTTTATCCGCATTACCAAATTCAAATCCCATCACCCTCGGATAATCCGGTTCTTCCAATACATAAATATACGGGATTTTGATTTGATTTGACCCTTCATTCAACTGTAGATAACCATCATATATTTTTTTGATAAATTGTTTGGCGTCTATCGTCATGCTGATGGTCACTTGTTTTTCCTCATGCGGCTGCAGTTTTATTGACAGCGGGAAGCCCCATCGGATTCCCCGTTCTTGTTTTGGTATTGAAAAATAATAACTTTTTTCGGCGTCGCTTACATTCTTTATTTTTACAAAAGCCTGATGCTGATGTTGGTTGTCGACTAAATTAAATTTCCCAAACTGCAGGGATCCTGGCAAAACCAGTGTTTCCGATTTAATAGCCTGGAGCGGCTGAATTCTTCCAGCTCCTTGTTCGAAGGTTTTGTAATCCTGACCATTTTGATTTGTGATCGGCTTGGCGGTATTCATGAGGGCCGCCTTGATCTCATCCGGACCCCAGTTGGGATGGGCTTGCTTAATAAGGGCGCATGCCCCGGCCACATGTGGCGCTGCCATACTTGTCCCTTGAAGTGAGAGGTATCCCCCTGGAATCGTGCTATTGATGGCCACACCTGGGGCAACTACATCGGGCTTTATTTCCCAAGTTCCCGTCACTGGGCCGCGCGAGCTAAAGTCGGCGAGAATATCTTTTTCTTCTATTAATAATGTCCGAGCACTATGCGGATTGATTTTTCGAATCATTTCCCCGTCTTGTTTGGAAATCGCTGCCACAGGAATCGGCACGGTCTCCTCGAGGTTGCCGCTAAAGCTCCCATTCGTATTGTTGGAAATGATGACTGCTGCAGCCCCTGCCTTGGCTGCGTTTTTTACTTTTTGGGTAAAAGTGAGCTTACCTCGGTTAAGAAATACCATTTTTTCCTTAACATCGTGTAGTTCTTCCATTCGACCCAGCCCTCCGTAGGCAAGGTTTGTGGACATGGTTTGGTTCCATTCCGGTGACCCTTGCAGCGGCTCCATTCTAATTGGCGTTTGGTTGTTTCCAGTTATTTGGAGGTAAGGGATTTTCAGAGGTGGTGTCGATGCCCCGACTGAGATGGCCTTTGACGCCGTGCATGGGGAGCCAACAGTCCAACGATTTGGTCCTGAGTTTCCGGATGATGTTACGGCTATAATGCCTTTTTCGACAGCATGATTTA
>CAURFY010000214.1:0-5124 GCA_963524115.1 uncultured Bacillus sp. | reverse complement strand
GTAATCACCAATGCAATAGTAGCGCCTATTACCGTTGCCCAAACAAAATCAGAATTGGATAAAATGTGGTGCATATTATGTTTTAAAGTAAAGACTGGAGGTGCATTAAATAAGGCATTCGCAGGCCCAATCGCCATCGGAGATAACGGAATCCCTAATGCAATTAACGGAATTAAGGTTCCAGCAATATAAGTTGCATTCGCTAATGCTTCCATACAAGCGATAGCAAGCGATGCCTTTTTAACTGGGTCCTTTGTCCGGCTGGAAAATACTTCTCCTAAAAAGATGGTCATTCCGACTGGGCTCATAATGAAAGTAAATGAGCCTATAAGGGAAGAAATAACACTCATCCCTAACTCTTGTTTCGTTAAAATTTTGAAAGGATTAGGAAATCCTTTAGTGTGTTTCGTTTTCGATAAACTGATTACCTTTTTATCAAATCGTGGCAGACCTTTTCTTTTTTCTTTATTTAACAGTTCAAATAACGTTAAAATTACTGGGCCAATTGTAATTCCTAAGAAAAAGGAGATAAAAACGTTAGTCCCCTCTGGTACTATTCCTACACCCCAATATAAATGACGTAAACCTTGGATCAATAAAGCAAATGGAATGATCGTTGCAAGCGCAAGCCATCTATTTTTACACATTAATGCTAAGAATACTGCACCTAAGAAGAATAGTAGATTGGCATATTCTTTAATTACATCAGCAACAGGAATTAAAGCGTGGGCCAACAGTAAACTAACAGGGACAGCTACTAATGTCCCAATCGTGGAACCAGAAGCCATTTTCCGAATACTTACATCGGACAATCCATATTTTTTTAGCACCATAGCATGTTCCACCATTGGGGTTGCCATCACTCCACCAGGAATTCCTGCAACTGCCACTGGAATGGAATCTGATAACTTACAAGCCCCAATAGCAGCAATAAAGACAGACAAAATAACGATTGGTTGTAAACCGGATAATACTAATGCTAGTATGACTGGTGCTATTGTCGCTGTTTCATCGGTACCTGGGGCAATCCCAATCACCGTATAGGCAGCAGCTGCTATTAAGGCAGCAGCAACCATTTGTAAAATTAGTGCAGAATCCAATTGTTACTCCTCCCAATTAACTTCACTAAAGATCCGCTTCGGTTTAATCGTGAAACTACATATCACGAACCCTATAAAAGCTCCGGCTAACCCATAAAATAGTGGTTTAGGAGGTTCATTGGGAGCAATAAAATACCCACCCATAGTGGTGACACTACAGATAAATAGCGACAGTACCAAATCTTTAATTTTAACAAGATCTTCCCAAACTTCTACATTCTCTTTTAAAACTTCTCCTTCACAAGGAAATCTCGTTTTTTCATCTAATTCCGCCATCAAAGGAAACTCCTTTCCTACTTATATAATTGATAATCATTATCAATGCAATTTAAAAAAATAAACCACACGAGGGACATCCTTTCAAAAACCTTCAATCCCCTTTATCATTAGTCCTTTTTCCCTCAATTACATATATTGGGATAATGCTTCCTCAAGTTCGAAGCGACGGCCAACAATAAATGGCCATTCATGTTGGGTAAACAATCTTGCCTTGCTATCTCTTAATCTTCGAACACAGTCAACTAATAATCCTAAATCATCAGTCTCAAATGAAAGCAGCCATTCAAAATCTCCTAAACCAAAGGAATGAACTCCATTCGTTAAAATGCCTGGTACAAATTCATGGCCTAATAATCCATGGTCTCTGATAATCGCCTCTCTTTCCCATTTGGGCAGTAAGTAGTATTCTGGTGTCCGAATAAATGGGTAAAAACAGAGGTAATCCCTTGGTGGAATTCCTAATTGGAATGATGTCGGGTGCTCAGAGAATTCAAAAGGCTTTGTAATTCCAGTAAAGGCATGTGGAGTATCTACCGCTTTGCCAAAAATTGAGCGACGCAGTTCCAATTGTAAATCTTGCATATCCTCAAAACGATCTGCATACATCCAAAACAGTAGATCGGTGTGAGCTTGAAAAGCTTGTGAAACATACACTCCTCTTAGCCCTACTTTACCTTGATTTTTTTTGAATAACGCAACCACTTCCTTAATTGCATCTCTTTTTACATGTTCTGACAGTTCGTCCCAACGAGATGTGTATTTTAGTGCTAAATGGCCTGTAAATTGTTTTAACATTAATAATCCTCCAAAAAATAGATATTAATAGAGCAAACATGATTGAAAAGTTTTAATTGTAATAGGTATAAGTGATATTCATTCTCAATTAAGGGTACACGTTTACAATCAGAACAGATCTTGCTTAATTTCCTCAATTTGTTTAATATGTTGCTTTTCGTGTAACTAAATAGAGTTAATATTGCTGTTTCCTTTTCAGTCAAATATAAATGGTAAAAGACTAGTGAACACTCCTCTTTTTTAAGTACCATGTTATCTTACAGGGTATTGTGTAAATAAACTTTGATTCAGGTCAATTTTTTAAATATCTATCGAATGTTTCCCATCTAAAAATTTCGAATCTCCGAACACAAATAAGCCTACCCTATGGTAGGCTCAACATTAATCTGTCGAGTTATAAAATTCGTAAATACTCGTATCTTTCAGTTTAATGAGCTGGCGTTCCATGATGATGAGTAAACATTCCATGATTTTCCGGATGCTGTGCATTCAAGAAATATCCAAGAGCCAATTCAATTGCCCCAACTACGAGGAACGTTGGTTGTAGCCAACTTACCCAACCAACCCAGTAAACTTCTGCTGCAATCCAAATAACCATGGCTACCCCAAGTACAGCAGTACCAACCCCCGAAAAACGATTATTCGTGAATACTAAAAATGCACCAACTAGACTCGCCATCCCATTAATAACGAACAAAAAAATTCCTGGTATTAAAAAGTCCTCAAAGGGTGAATTTTTCAACAGTTCTAGTGTAAAACCAAGACCTCCACCATCTGGCTGCAACATCAACCCCGAACCAGCTACAAGTCCACCCAATCCAATCAAAGACAACATAGTACCCGTACTGTAGGATATAGCCTTCGTTTTTTTCATGTCCCCATCCTCTTTTCGAAAAGATTAGGAAATCATCATTACGGAAATCAAAGCGAGTAATATTCCTATTTTTATTTTACACCCATTCCTCAAGAAAAACAGAAGTTAACATCAGCATTTTAATAGAAAGAACCATTAAATTTCCTTAAAAGTTGCCCAAAAATTTGGCGTTCTTCATCGGACCAAGACACCAACAGTTCAGCAATTCTACTCAACCGTGCCTGTCTGTATTCGTTTAGTTCCTTTTTCCCTAATTCTGTTATCTCAAGAGAATAGGCACGGCCATCCAATGGATCTTGTACACGATACACATATTCTTTATGCTCTAACGCTGCCGTTTGTCTACTTACTGTGGAAATATCCAAATGTAAATTACCTGCCAATGTTTTTACTCCAGCCGCCCCATTGGAAGCTAATTGATGAAGCAAAAGATACGCCGAACGGTCGAGATTGCCTATTTTTTTATTACTTGTAATTGAAGTTGACCGGCGAATGAGGATTGCCAGTTCAAGTTCGATTGTTTCCAAAGAACATTGATCCATTTTATTTCAACCTCACGTAATCCTTATTTTCTATGATTAATGATAGCACAATCGCCGTCGTTTTTGTAAACACAGACACACTGCCATAAATGCACTATTGACACCTTGTAAAATAGTTGTATAATACAATCATATGCCAAGTGGCGATGTTTTCAGAATAGTAAGTAATTTTCATAAGGAGAATGATGATGCAAGCTCATGAATTTATGGTTAGCCAAGTGAAAAAAGTTAAAGAATCCGACACTGTACAGTCAGTAATTGAAAAATTTATTGAATTCCGAATCAGTGGACTTCCCGTGGTCAACGACCACAACGAAATCGTAGCTTTTGTTAGTGATGGAGATATACTGCGATATATTGGTAAGCATAAGGATTTTGTTGTGGATAATTTTTATTATGCATTTGTGATTAAGGGGGATGATGAGGTTTTTGAGGACAGAGAAAAAAGATTGCTAGATTTAAATGTTCTAGAAATTGCCAAAAAAAATGTCATTAAGGTTTCATGGAACGAAGAAATAGAAAACATTGCTGCGATTTTAGGGAAAAAACAGATAAAAAAAGTTCCTGTTGAACGCAACGGGGTTTTGGTTGGTATCATCAGCCGTGGCGATGTAATCAGACATACTTTCAAATCCCTACTGTAATGACTGATAAACAAAAAACTAAAAATTGCCAACCATGTGGTAATAATAAAACGGAAGAGGTGAAGCGCTTAGATGTCTTCGACAACAGATTCAATGGCTTCAACGCCACCAAAAACAGCTTCATCCATGAAAGCTAAAGTAACACAACCGAGGGCTGTATGGGCTGTTTTTTTTGCCTGTATTATTGCTTTTATGGGGCTAGGTCTTGTTGACCCCATTTTACCTGCCATTGCCGATAGCCTTAATGCCTCACATAGTCAGGTAACATTACTTTTCACAAGCTATAATGCGGTAATGGCGGTGGCAATGCTCATCACAGGTTTAATTTCATCAAGATTTGGCATCAAGGCGACACTTCTATCCGGCATTGTCATCATCGCAATTTTTTCAGCTTTAGGAGGATTTTCCAATGATATCTGGACACTAATCGGACTGCGAGGCGGTTGGGGTCTAGGTAACGCATTATTTGTGGCTACCTCTTTAGCGGCGATTGTATCCCTTTCAAATAGTGGGACTGCGAAAGCAATCATTTTGTATGAAGCAGCGATTGGACTCGGAATTTCCGTTGGACCATTGGTTGGCGGCTGGTTGGGGGGAATTTCCTGGAGAGGTCCGTTTCTTGGAGTTGCCACGTTAATGGTTGTGGCCTTTATCGGGCTTTCAATATTAATGCCAAAAGACAATATCCAGAATGTTCCAAAGCCAAAAACCTCTTTACTCGATCCGTTCCGAGCTTTGAAGCACCGCTCTCTGCTAATTTTCGGAATTACCGCGGCTTTATACAATTTTGGCTTTTTTACCCTATTGGCTTATGCGCCTTTTGTAATGGGGTTAGATGAGCACGGATTAGGCTTCGTATTCCTTGGTTGGGGTTTATTATTGGCAATCAC
>CAURFY010000213.1:0-5148 GCA_963524115.1 uncultured Bacillus sp. | reverse complement strand
CATAGGATTTTTGGTTTTCGGTCACCTTATCACTCCTTTCCGTCCTTCATATCATCTGTTAAGAAGTTAGGAAAAATACAATAAGATCCACTCGATTATGTTAAAGAATGTGATTATGTATGGCATCAGGTACTTCCCGGAGTGTATTTAATGTAAAATAAGCTCCTTTTGGTTCAGCTGTTACTTCAACTTCGTTATATTTCCACTCTGTTTCTGCAGGAATATATATGGCATTAAGATCCTTTTCTAGTGCAGGGACTATATCAGTTCTTAATGAGTTTCCAACCATCCAAGTTACTTCAGGATCAGCATCAATTGTTTTCAATATATCCGATAAAGCGGTCGTATCTTTATGTTCTGAAATAAAAATTCGATGTTCAAAATAGGTTGTGAGTTCTAATTGGGTTATTTTTCGACGTTGATTGACCTCATCTCCACCTGTGTGTAAATACAATTCGTGCCCTTCATCTTTTAATCGATTCAAGGTTTCATTCATAAAAGGAACAGGTTCTACCGGAACCTTAAATACTTCGAACCCCAACTCTCTTAAAAATTCAATATCGTTCTTTTTCTTTTCTTTACCTGTTAAGTCACAAAAATATTTATATGTATCAATAAAAGATTCCGGGAAACGGTCTGATCTTAAACCGTGCCTTGATATGGCATCCAAATCAATTTCTAGCTGCTTTTGTCTTATTTCTTCTTTTGTTAAAAAGTTAAACCAATTGGTCATTTGGTAAACAAATTTTCCAATAACTTGGTTAAAATACCTATTACAATATGCCAGTGTATCGTCAAGATTGAATAGAATGGTTTGTTTTTCCACCGTTTCACTCACTCCTTCTCAAGGTATTTTATAACCCCATTATTCTTCCACGATTTTAGACAAACAATGTAGCCCAGAAATTGGTGATTCCCTTGTTTCATTTATAATGTGAAGACCGTCACGTAACAAAGGGGACAGATCCAAAAAAACTCATTGGAACCGTCCCCAAAAATCAAAAGAATATATTTAAAATGATTACTAGGATAAATACCAGTACAAAAAAACTAATAAAAAAATACCCCAAATATCTTATTCCTTTAGGCATTTTGCTCAAATCAAAACTATTTCTTTTAAAAACTCCACCTGCAGTAATCCTCTGTAAATCCTCAACTGGTGTATATAACTTATCATCCTCTATGTCTTTTGTACTTTCATTATTTGACTGTGTTTCATGATTTTCATTAATATTAATCAGCCACTTTCTTTGTGAATTTGGTCTGGTGTTGATGGGAGTATTTCAATAATCTAGTGATATCGCCTTTTTTAAATCGACCTTTTGAATAAGCTAATGGCATACTACTTTCTATTATATTTTATTTTATAAATTACAAATGGGATGATGGCTAGAAGAGGAGAATATTTTTTATCAATGGATCTATCATATAAACCTCTATGAATAGAAATTTTCTCTGGCAAAATTGGCATTAATAAAAGAATTATAAACACTGGCACTACTAAAATTAAGATATCAATTAATATCTTTTTTTTATTAGATTTCATTTTATAAAACTCCTTACAATACAATAGTTGGATTAGTGTTCATGCATCAATAAACATTCCTATATATAAATAAAAATAGAACAACGAAATCTTTGCAATTTCACTTCATTGTTTGAATTAATCCTAATAATGGACTCATACTTTTCTTGTAAATTCGAATGTCAGTTATATTCTACTATTTTATTCTCAACATGGATACAAAGTCAAAAACACCTACTCAAAATTCGGGAGTAGGTCCAATAAATTCATCGTCAATAATCATGTTGTGTATGTCATATGGCTTCACAATTGATCTCCTTTTTCATTCTTTTATGTATATAGAGTTTGCATGATCTTTTTTTTAATGCACTCTTTCAAACAAAGGATCAAAAAGGAAAGGTGATTTCCCAATATTTTGTTCATATAGGTATTTCTGTAAATTTGTAATATAAAAAAATCTGTTCAATGACCCACATGATATGCCAATGAACAGACAGACTACTTTTACATAAAATTCAATTAAAAATAACAACATTAGAGGGATGAATGCAACTGATTCAGTGCTGTTACAATAACCAATTCAACTCAAATGTTATTCATCTTCGTCTTCTGAATATGACTCAGTTGTTGCATCCCTGCATTCCCAACATTCAACCCGGTTTCTCTCCATAATCGCTAATTCCATTCCACAAGAAATGCAGAAATCCATAAAAACTCCCCTTTCAAGTGAAAATTTTATTATTTTTGTTGACTAATTTTTTTAAAAAGAGGTATCTTAACCATTATAAACACTAGCACATGTTCCAGCTTTTGGTTCATAATAACAATGATTTTTAAACTGACCAGATGCAGGTTGACCGTACCAGGTTGGTGGGCATGGACCATATGGATTAAAATACCATAGAGCATACTTCCCTGGGTGTTGTCTCCAATAATCCAAATTCCGTTTTGCTATTCTTTTTTCAGCAGTTCTCGCTCTTTGGTAAAATACATTTCCCTTTTGAACTGCTTCAAAAGAATAATTTCCTCCTTGTACTTGAAAAATGACTTGTGGAATTGTTCTTAAATTTTTAAAATCCAAACAATTTGCTTTAACACGATTAACAATTACATTTCCAACATATAACATACCTTGTAATCCTTCACCTTCGGCTTCAGCTCTCATCATCCTTGCCATTAAAGCAATGTCTGAACTTCGGTAGTTTACCCTTGGCATTTTTTCACCCCAATTTATAGTATGAAAAAAAGCTTTCATTGATGCTTTTGTTTATAAATAAGGACGCCCAAAAATTGAAAATAGCCCTCATTACCTGATTAAAACCTTGATAATTTAATATTCCCAAGCCAGAAAGGTTATATGGCTTGAAAACTATTTACCCGGCAGTTGGATGCCGCTCCAGCCGCTTACATCGCATTGGCCATATTCATTATCACCCACAGCAACCACCGTGCCGTCCGATTTAAGACCGAGAGTATGAGCACACCCCGCTGCTATCGCCACTATATCGCGCCAGCTGCTTACATCGCATTGGCCATGCGTATTCAAACCCACAGACACCACGGTACCATCGGATTTAAGGCCAATGGTATGACTACTCCCCACCGCTATCGCCACCATATCGTGCCAGTCGCTCACATCGCATTGGCCTACCTTATTTTGACCCACAGCAACAGCTGTGCCATCCCATTTAAGCCCAACAGTATGAAGATACCCCGCATCAACCGCCACTATGCCGCGCCAGTCCGATACATTGCATTGACCATACCTATTATTACCTACAGCCGTCACCATGCTATCCGATTTAAGACCGATGGTATGCCAGTCACCTGCCGCAATCGCCACCATATCATGCCAGCCACTTACATTGCATTGGCCTTCATTATTTCGTCCCACTGCCACCACCACGCCATCCGATTTGAGCCCGATGGTACGACGCCACCCTGCCGCAACCGATACAATATCGCACCAGTCAATACAATTGCATTGGTCATGCTTATTCCAACCCATTGCTACCACAGTACCGTCCGATTTAAGACCGATTGTATGAGCGTTACCCGTGTTGGTCGCCATATGAACAGTGCCAGCTGCGACTGCCACAATATCGAACCAACCACTTACATTACATTGGTCATATTTATTATCCCCCACAGCCGTTACCGTGCCGTCGGATTTAAGACCCACGGTATGACGATGCCCGGCTGCTATAGTATCTTTAGGCCACCGTTTCATCTTTAACGCCGCTTCTGTCGGTAAAATGTAATCCATGTTCTACCTCCATCTATTAATTAACGTTTTTCTTAGAATTCCGCTGTTTTGCTCGATTGATTGATGCCATATTTATAGGCAATATCTGTCACTTTTGCTCCGTTTATTCATTTAACATTCGCAACCGATAATCTCCTATTTCTGATATACTCAATCATTAAATTTTTTCTAAAACATTCTTTAATTTTACCAAAGCAAAAATATAAACAATAGCGTCCTTCAAAAACTATTGTTAGTTTCAAAATCAATTGAAATGTGTATTCAAAAAAAGTTTAAATTCCTAGTTTGACAAAAGCTTAACCTACCATTATTATCACTATCAAATCGAGATTATTTTCGGGAGAGATACAAATGAAAATTTATGTTGATGCAGATGCATGTCCGGTAAAAGATATTATTATCTCTGAAGGTACGAATGCTAAAATCCCTGTAATCCTGGTAACTAGCTTTTCTCATTTTTCAAATGCGGAACAACCACCAGGGGTGGAAATCATTTATGTTGATTCTGGTGCAGATGCTGCAGATTATAGGATAATGAAGCTAGTAGCAAAAGGAGATATTATTGTTACGCAGGATTATGGTCTTGCTTCGCTAGGTTTACCAAAAGGGTGCACGGTTCTTCACCATAAAGGGTTTAGCTATACAAATGAAAACATTGATCAACTATTACAAACACGTTATTTTAGCGCAATGGCACGAAAAAGTGGAAAGCGTACAAAGGGGCCAAAACCATTTACATCCGAAGATAGAGAGCAATTTAGGGAGCTTTTCAAAAAAGTGATTTCACGGTAAGGAAGAGCATGAAAGAGCTTGGGGAAAGAGCATGGGGACGGTTCTCATGCCACCTAGGAGAGCATGGGGACGGTTCTCATGCCACCTATAGAAGCAGAAGAACCGTCCCCACGCTTTCACACGCTTTCCATGGTTTACTCACTCTACTTTAGCGCTTCTTTTATATAAAAATATAGATCAGAGTCTAATCCATAATGCATTGCAGCGTTAGGATTATTCGCATAAAACGATTCGGCATTTCTTTCTATCTCTGGGTTGCCGTTAGAGAATGAGTATGTGATAGATTTCCATTTTTTCGCTAATTCTTGCACTATTTTATCTTTTGGTGACGTCCCTTGTTCTTTTTCTGTTCGTAATTTGGTTAATAATAAGAGAAATTCCCTCTCTGCTTCTTTCAAAGAATCCATATCCAATTGTCTATAATATCTTCTCATCTCTTCTAATTGTGAGTCCGTAAAGTACTTAGAACGATTCATTTTCATTAGTTTGAATAACGATGTTAGCTCTTCAACTGATATATTTTCTTTAGCTACAAGTTCTCCTTTCACTTCCTGTAATTGAGAAA
>CAURFY010000212.1:0-5162 GCA_963524115.1 uncultured Bacillus sp. | reverse complement strand
CCAAATAGTACTGCTGTGTTCCGGTCATTCCAATCAGTGATTTTCGAAAGCTTCTCCACACCAACAATTAGAATGTTTTTATACACTCCGCCTTCAATAAACTGCTTTGCGGTAACCATTCCATACATAAATCCAGCACAAGCAGCGCTGATATCCATTGCTGCGGCCTTTTTGGCACCCAAACGATCTTGTAGCATACAAGCAACCGAAGGAAATGGTTGATCAGGTGTAACCGTTGCTACTAAAATTAGATCAATCTCTTCAGGTGAAATATTAGCATCCTCAATCGCCTTTAGTGCTGCTTCATATCCCATGTCTGATGTATTAATTGAATCGTCGGCGATTCTTCGTTCTTCAATTCCCGTCATCGTCCGGATCCATTCATCTGTTGTATCCATTTTTTGTTCAAGTTCTTTGTTTGTTAAAATTCTATCTGGCAAGTATCGGCCTATTCCCTTAATCCCTGCGTTCATGGAAACAACTCCTTTTTTGATACATTTATTAAGATATTAAATTGTATTTTTTATTATCAATTATTATGACTTGGTACTAATTTTATCAAAACTGAAACTTCATTTGCAACTTTTTTTTACTTTACTCATGGACTTCGTTATTCTTCTCAGATTTATCAGCAGATAACTATACAAAATAATCCCTTATTCATAAGTTAATAATAAACCTTTTACAAGGGAGGTACTCATTTTTTTATGGAAAACAACCATCAACAAAGAAAAAATCATTTACAAGGTGATCCCTTTTCCAAATTTATGTTTGGAGAAAGGAAGCTAAAAGAGGAAAAAGAAACAACAACAGGGGAAACTAGTTTGGAAAATACCATTGAAAGGGCCATTGCAAAACATTTAGATGGCGTGAATGTTGACGAGTTATTTAAAACGATTGATTTATTTATGACATCAACCTCACAGCTCAAACCTATATTCAATAAAGTAAGTCCGCATATCATGAAATTTATTAAGAAAAAGTGAAAGAGGCTGAATTTTCAGCCCCTTTCTTTTTTTAAGCGAACTCATACTCCAGATAAAAGCCGCATTAAATGCAGTTGTTGTTGATTTAAACCTTGCTCATATCCAATACCTTCGGGCACCTCAATTTCAACAATATCGGGTAGAGTCCACCTGATAAGTTCAGCCCTTTCATAAACACAGGTACCGATTTCCAAGAAATCCGCACATTTTTTCCAGTGTTTTGTAGTGGCACTTTTAAACAGGCAGGTTTGAATCTTGTCATCTTCCACGACCTTCAATATTTCATCTACCGCGTCTGTAATATAGATTGCATCAAACACCCATTCATTTACACTCAATTGAAGGACTTGCCTTTCCCGCACTTCATTTAAAAACACTTGCTGAAAAACATTTTCAATCGGCTGCCATGGCCCGTATAAAGTGGGCAAATAAATCGTCTTCATAGAGAGTTTGTTTCTTTCAATTTCTTCGTGAAATTGAATCAAATACGGTTCTTCTATTCCTAAGTATTGGATTGGTAAAAGAACAATGATTTGTGTGTTTTCCATCTTAGGCCTTGCAAGGACTTGAGATAATACTAATTCTATTTCAGCCTTTATATCCATTGGTTCATTTTTTAAAAATAAATCAAATAAAGAAATAATAATCATTCCGCCATCACTATTTGACTGAGCCCATTCCTCTAGCATTAACTCTCCAAAATTGGCATTTCGGCCCACCGTAAATCGCTTTTCTTCTAAAAAAGGGTCTTCACCAGAACCTAGGGGAATACATTGAACAGTATTCCCTTTATCCAGAAAAGCTGTGCAAAGGTAAAAACCTAAAAACCCATATCCCCCAAAAATTACTGCCTTGTCCATCGCATAGCCTCCCTGAACAATCTCATAGTATCCTATGCTCAAGGAGAATTAATTATTTCATTTCTAACCATTTGGGTTATCTATCTAAAGAATATTTTCATTAACCTTGAACAGGTTAACTAAATATTTTTTTAGTTCCGATTTTTTTTCCGGAAGCATATAGCATATAGAAACTGATTTTCCCTCTTCTTCCCATCGAGCACTGAGTTGACTTGAAAGTTCAGATTGTTTATAGGAACGATTTCCTGACAAGATGTGAATGATGTTGAGCGGGCAATTTATTGTAACATTCGGTTGTATATCCATGTTAAGGAACCTTTTTTCGACCTCTTTATTATCCAACCCATATGCACTCGCAATTTCTTTGAGCAGTTTTTTGTAGAAAAACTTGTTCTCTTTTTCGTGTTCAAGTTGTTGTCTTAAAGTAAGGACTGGGTTAAGTAATTCAACAGAACGAATTCCCTGTCCCATTTCCTTAACCAAATTTAACGCAACAAGTGCTCCCATCCCTTCTGCCAATAAATGGATTTTATCGTTTAATATCTCAGTCCTCATCATGTAATCATAAAGTTGCTTTGCTAACTTTACGGCTTTATCGCTACCCCAATTTTTCCCATACAAATTAGAATTAAATACCGTGTAACCGGCTTGCTTAAAATGTTTGATTAAATCAAGCCTTCCTTCATTTTGCGTCCAAAAGCTATTTTCTTTATCTACAAAGCTTCTTTCATCACCTATGATAAGGACACCGAAACCAGTTGGCTGTTGAGGATAATGAACAACATTCCATTCGGTATCCAATTGAAAGTTTCGGTTCTCCATAAAAAAACCCCTTTATCCGTCTGTACATAATAATGTATGAACTTTCGCCAAAATTGATTAGGAGGTTCGCCTATCTTTTCTTTTTTGTCGTCAAATCAAAGAGTCTGAAAAATTGCGTTTATTATTTTGGATGGATATGGTAAGATGAAGTGAGGAATACATATAGTTAGAGGTGATTTCTTTGAGATATTTTTGGACTTTTTTCTGGACAGCCATTCTTGTTCAAATGGTCGTGTATGTGGGTAGCTCCATGATTGGCACAGAATTCGATGTTAATACGGGATTTATTTTAGCTATCCCAGTTTCTGTGTTACTAATAGTGATCCCTATGATCATTCCTAACGATCCCGTTGGAAAAGAAGGAACACATTAAACACAACGCTCTTGATGATCCTTTTAGAGCTTGAATGAATTATTTTTTCAAAAGAAAAAGCTGACCCTTGAGTCAGCTTTTTCTTTTATTCCTCAATTTCTAATGAGCCATTCTTTAGAACAATGTTAGCTTCCTTACCACTAGATAATTCTCCAGCAATAATCAGCTTTGCAAGTTTGGTTTCAACTTCCCGTTGAATAAATCGTTTTAAAGGTCTTGCCCCATAAACTGGATCAAACCCATTTTCGGCAATGAACGTTTTGGCTTCATCTGAAAGCCTTAAGTTGATTTGTTGATCAGATAATCGATTTTGTAAATTTACAACCAGCTTGCTAACAATTTCTTTTATTTCAGCCAATCCTAAAGGTTTAAAGAGTAAAGTTTCATCTACCCGATTTAAAAATTCAGGGCGGAAATGATTTCTAAGGGTTGCCATCACATTCTCCCTAGTCTCTTCAGAAATATCTCCGTTCTTCATGGCATCCTCGATTAATAAATGAGAACCAAGATTACTTGTCATGATGATCACTGTATTTTTGAAGTCAACTGTTCGACCATGTGAATCTGTTATTCTTCCATCATCGAGCATTTGAAGTAAAATATTAAATACTTCTGGATGTGCTTTTTCAATTTCATCTAACAAAATGACTGAATATGGTTTACGGCGCACTGCCTCAGTCAATTGTCCGCCTTCTTCATAACCGACATATCCTGGAGGTGCCCCAATTAACCGAGAAACAGCGTGTTTTTCCATATATTCCGACATATCAATCCGGATCATTTGTTCCTCGCTATCAAACAATGCATTTGCAAGTGTTTTGGCAAGTTCTGTTTTACCAACTCCAGTTGGTCCAAGGAAAATAAATGAACCAATTGGTCGATTAGGATCTTTGATTCCGGCACGCGCTCTTAGTACGGCATTTGCAACAAGCTCAATCGCTTCATCCTGACCAATCACTCGCTCATGAAGGATACTCTCTAAGCGTAACAGCTTTTCCCGTTCCCCCTCAACTAGTCTCGTTACTGGAATACCTGTCCAGCGAGCGACAATAGCGGCGATTTCCTCTTCGGTTACTTCTTCTCTTAACAGTTTCGCTCCTTTATGATCATTAATTTGCAGCTCCAGTTGTTTTAATTCCTTCTCTGTTTGCGGGATTTTTCCATAACGCAATTCAGAAGCTTTATTTAAATCATAATCATTTTCCGCTTCCTCAAGTTCTCTCCGGAGCTTTTCGAGCAATGCCCGTTGATCACGGACTTTCTGAATACCTTCCTTCTCTATTTGCCATTGGGCTTTCATGCTATTAGATTTGTCCTTTAATTCAGCTAGTTCTTTTTTTAAAATTTCTAAGCGATTTTTACTTTGTGAATCATTTTCCTTTTGTAATGCAGCCTCCTCAATTTCAAGTTGCATCACCCTACGTACCACTTCATCAAGTTCAGTCGGCATCGAATCAATTTCCGTACGGATCATTGCACAGGCTTCATCAATTAGGTCTATTGCTTTATCCGGAAGAAATCGATCGGTAATATAACGGTCCGATAAAGTTGCAGCAGCAACGATAGCTCGGTCGTGAATATTTACACCATGGTGAATTTCAAATCTTTCCTTTAAGCCTCGAAGGATTGAAATGGTATTTTCAACATCTGGCTCTTGGACGATAACTTGTTGAAAACGACGCTCAAGGGCTGGATCCTTTTCAATATATTTTCGGTGTTCATCCAAAGTGGTCGCTCCAATACAGTGAAGCTCCCCTCGTGCAAGCATTGGTTTAAGCATGTTCCCTGCATCCATGGCCCCTTCTGTTTTTCCAGCTCCAACGATGGTGTGAAGTTCATCAATAAATAGGAGGATTTTTCCTTCACTTTTTTTGACTTCATTTAAAACAGCTTTCAAGCGCTCTTCAAACTCACCCCGAAATTTTGCACCCGCAATAAGTGCACTCATATCTAACGCAAATATTGTCTTATCCTTTAACCCTTCTGGGACATCCTTGCGTACAATCCGTTGGGCAAGCCCTTCAACTATAGCTGTTTTCCCTACCCCAGGTTCACCAATCAACACTGGATTGTTTTTCGTTTTCCGGGAAAGTATTCTGATGACATGTCTAATTTCATTAT
>CAURFY010000211.1:0-5175 GCA_963524115.1 uncultured Bacillus sp. | reverse complement strand
TTCCATACCTTCAGGGCTAATTGTAGGGAAGGTTTTTTACGGAATTGACATCCGTGAGCATGGTAGTGGAAATTTAGGTGGAACAAATACATTTAGAACTCTGGGAAAAAAAGCAGGGATTGCTGTTACATTAGCAGACATTTTAAAGGGGACGCTAGCTGTATTATTGGCAAAATGGTTTGGTACTGATTTACATCCTTTAATAGCTGGGGTTGTGGCTGTAATTGGTCATATGTATCCCCTTTTTGCAGGTTTTAGAGGAGGAAAGGCGGTTGCCACTTCTGCAGGAATATTATTAGGATACGCACCGTTGATGTTTCTGATCTTGCTGATTATGTTTATGTTAAGTCTTTATATTACAAAATATGTTTCTCTTGCTTCGATGTTAGCCGCAGTTGCTGCCCTTACTTACGCTTTCATAAATGGGGACTCGGCACTCATCATTGTTGTAGCGGTCCTTTCGACCTTTGTTTTTTATCGACATCGAGCTAATATCAAAAGGATTATCAATAAAACCGAACCTAAAATTAAATGGCTTTAAAAAGAACCTTATCGAGGTTCTTTTTTTTGTTTTCTGTTGAAAAATTAATAATTTTTTGTAAATTATTGTCCGTAAATGGTTTATTTTGGTATGATTAATTGAAGTTGGTGTGATATAAGTCGTAGGTAACAACGTAGATTTTCAAGAATCGACATATTCTTATATCCTTTGAGCATATAGATTATTAGAAACATAAATTAAGCTGGTTTATCCCAGCAATAAATAAGGATGGTTGGTAATGCAAATGGATAATTCTCTTTTAGAACGAATGCCTTTTCCTTACTTTATCATTAATAGTAATTTTCAAATTTTGTTCTCCTCCAAATCAGCAAAAAAAATATTTTCATCCCAGACTTCTTTAGATAAATTAATCTTCCCATCCCAAGCTGATGAACTAAGGAAGTTTTTAAACGTTAATAACGAAACCACTTGCCTAGAACTGAACATGACTGTTAGAGATGAAAAAATTGAAGTATTTATGATCTACAAACTGAGTTCAGAAGATGGGTCTATCCATTTATTCTGTATTCCAAATGGACCAGGACAATCAGAAATTCAAAACATGTTAGATCATGTTGAAAAAAAAATAACCAGTATGAATGGTGAATTAGAAACGAACAAACAACACTTTGACCAAACCGTTGTTCAAATTAAAGAAGCAGCCATTCTTTCAGACCAACTTGCGACCATAGGACAGCTTGCTGCAGGAATTGCCCATGAGATTCGCAATCCCTTAACTACGGTAAAAGGATTTATCCAATTAATTCAGCCGGATTTATCTGAAATCGGGAAAGAGCAGTATGCGATCATTGCTTTGGATGAAATTGAACGTGCAAATGATATTATTTATGAATTTTTAAATGCTGCCAAACCACAACAAAATAAGAAAAAGCAGATTTATGTAAATAAACTAATTAGTGATATTATGATTTTGTTTGAAAGTGAAGCGATTCTTCGTAGTTTTGAAATTGAGACGGTTTATGAATGCGAAAATGAAAAATTGTATATAGATATTAAACAAATCAAGCAGGTCCTTGTAAATATCGTCAAAAATGCGATAGAAGCGATCTCTGAGAACCGAGAGAATATAAAGGGCATCATACGTTTTGTCACAAATTGCAATAATGATCATGTCGTTATTTTAATCCAGGATAATGGGATTGGCATGAAAAAAGAAACAATTGATCAATTATTCAAACCGTTTTTTTCAACAAAAGAATCAGGAACTGGAATCGGATTAACGGTTTGTAAAAAAATTATCGAAGACCATGGTGGAAATATTATGGTCTCTAGCACACCTAATCAGGGTACTACCTTTCAAATTGAATTACCGACTTATGAAAACAATTTTCGAATGGAACATAAGTAAGGTGCCAGGAAAAATCTTTGAAAGCAAAAAATGATTCATGAATTTGTCAAAAAATAGCAACCATTCCTTCCATTCAGACGCTAAAATAAGAGTAAATAACTGAGGAAGGTGTTATTATGAAAAGCTCACAGGTTAACCAAGAAGACTTGATCTATACTACGACTGCGGCTACTAATGACGATTCAACGGATGTGTTTGTAGTAGAACTTTTTGATTACTCACCTGACTTGTCATGTGATGGAATTCCCAAAAAAATTATAAAAAATTTCGATGATTTGATTGATTTTTTTGAGGCCATTGATTAAGGTTTTGATCATGATCATTCTAAAAAAATGCATAAGGGTTGAGTCCACTCTACCAAGTCAGTTTATGTTTTTACTAAACGACTTAATTTGTGGATTCAACCCTATTTGTTTTAAATCATAAGAAAATTACTCCTTAACCAGTTTAAATTTACCGTTCCCATACAGTTCTTTTACATAATCCAGTTTGGTTTGTTCAAAATAAACAAGATCTCTTCTTTGGATAATAAATTGGATATTTTTATATTCAATTATTTCATCGTCGGTTATAGGCTGCTCCTCCAGAGACAGCTTTAGCTGTGGGGTGCCTCATCCAATTCCTATTCCTAATCTTACATAAAGATGTTCATCTGGTGATTTTTTTTCTTTTTCCAGTGCTTGTTCAATTATTTGATGTGCCCTGCTGGTTACATTGAGCATGTATCTTCTCTCCTAACATATATTAAAAACCTTTCTAGAATAACTTTTCATCATTCACACCATTCCCTTTTAAAATGTATTATAGTTAGTTTAAGATTGATTGTTTATTAATTTGCTCAAAATTTATTCTTTTAACTGAGGAGAATTTCATGAAAAACAAAGGTGTAAAAATTGGTTTACTAATTTTTATTGGACTGATTGTTTTTGCAGGTTATTATTTTCTACAAATAGGTAAGCTGGGTTTAGCTGATAAAAGTAAACCGGTTAAGGTGGGTTTTCATGCCTTTCGCACAGTTACTACCACTGAAAAACAACTCAATGAAATGGCTACAATTGGAGCAATTGGTGATATTCTGATCCATGATTGGGTGTATGAAGATGCCAAGACCGATAGTACATATGACTTTAAACCTATGCTTGCCAATGTAAAGGGACTCATGCAAAAGCCTGACCTTTTAACTGCCAATCAAGAAACCATTCTTGGTGGGGTTGCGATGGGATTATCAAGCTATCCAACCTTTAACAGTCCACAGCAAGTTGGAGATGCTTTTATCGATGCAGGAGTTGATTTTGTTTCAACCGCTAATAATCACAGCCTTGATAAGGGTGAAAAAGGAATATTAGCCGAGATTGATTACTTTAATCGGGTTGGTCTTCCGTATGTTGGGGCATTTAAAGACAAACAAGACCAACAAGCAATACGAGTTAAAAATATAAATGGAATTAAACTCGCATTCCTTTCCTATACATATGGTACAAATGGGATTCCAATCCCCACTGGAAAAGATTATTTAGTCAATATCATAAATAAAGAAAAAATGAAGTTAGAAATTCTACGTGCTAAAAAAGAGGCAGATGTCGTCATCATGAGTATTCATTGGGGCAATGAGTACCAACGGATCCCATCGCCTCAACAAAAAGAACTGGCTCAATTTCTAGTAAATGAAGGTGTGGATATCATCTTCGGTTCCCATCCCCATGTTCTTCAGCCAATGGAGTGGCTAACTGACAAGAATGGCCGCAAGTCGATTGTATTTTATTCACTTGGCAACTTTTTATCCGGACAAATGTATGATTATAAAGATATCGGTGGGTTAGCAACCATTGATATAAAAAAAAGTGTGGGCAAATCAGGAGTCAACATCACTCTAGAAAATCCAACATTTACGCCAACTTATGTATCAAATCAAAAGTTGCAAAACTATCGGGTTATTCCTCTCAAAGATGCTGGGGCTTACGGTTTAGATGATGCAGCTGGTAAATACGATGAAATCATGGCCCATATGAAACAGTGGATTCACTAATGGCGGTATTAAACTTTCACCTCGTAATAGTGATAAAGTGCAATCCCCTATTTCGTAATGATTAGTGGCGAAAGTTTTACGAAAAAAAGAATTTTACATTTATCACACTGGAAATACTACTTAAGTCATCGACAGTTTTGTAATCCTTTTTTATAATAAGAACATACCGAAGAAGGGAGTTTTTCAGAATGAAAATCCATATTAGCAATGAAGCAGCCAACTGGTACAAGGATGAATTGGTCTTACAAAATGGAGACTTTGTTCGTTTTTTCGCCCGTTATGGAGGGTTTAGTACAGTTCACCAGGGATTTTCTCTTGGTCTTTCCAATGATAAACCGGAGGATGTCGGTGTACAGTTAGAAGTGAATGGGGTAACCTACTTTATCGAAGATAGAGACCTATGGTATTTTGATGAAAATGACTTTTATATCGACTTTAATACGAAATACTTAGAACCTGAATTTCGTATTTCAAAATAATAGATAAGCAGGCGCCAATTGCGCCTGCTTCTTTTTATGTTATGGCAGCAACTGTTTTATCTATTCCACTACCAAATAAGATGGTTTAATCCTTCTTTGCTTAAAATATCAACTTGCTTTTCTCCAAGTAAATCAAAATGAGGATAGGACTTATTCCGACCATCAATCCATTCTGGTTTGAGACCGTATTGACTTCCCCATTCGATTAATTTATTTACATCACTACAACCCACTTTCGTCACCGTTTTACAATTTGGATAACGATCGTCAATCCAATAATGGGTAATAAATGCTATTTGACCTTCAGTAACTTTCTGTTTCCATTCGTGGAGTGCATGTCTATTGATTCCAAAAGCCATATTTTCACCTCGCAATTAAGCTAGAGCGGAATCCTTCTTTGCTTTTTCATATGCCCCATGCCAATCGGGGTAAGAACGTTTGATTGATATTGGACGAAAGGAATCCTTTTTAACGCAAACATGTTGGGATTGACCTGTTACAGCGAGTTCTCCTTCGCCAGTGAAAATTTCATAACCGTATGTAACCCGAAATCCGTCATATTTTTCTATCCACGTGTTGACGGTAGCTGATTCCCCATATCGAATGGGTTTTTTATAAGAAACGGAGATGTCTATAACGGGTGAAATAATCCCGTCTTTTTCCATTTCGGCATAATTAAAGCCTAAGTCTTGAATTAGTTTAGTACGCCCTAGTTCCATCCAAACAAGGTAGTTGGCATGATAGACAACCCCCATTTGGT